>CAYTDW010000159.1:0-6400 GCA_964436585.1 uncultured Halioglobus sp.
GCATGGTATCCAGCGGGCCGCGATCCGGCGCATCGATCTCTACAAGGAACACACCAACCGCGTCAACGAATATGTAGAGTTGATTGCCGGTGAACATTTGCATGAGCTGGATTTCTGGCGCGAGGCGCGGGAAGTTTTTTCCGGGATGATAGAGGGCCACCACAATTTCGAGATCGCCGAGACATTTTTCAATTCGATCTACGGCACTGTTTTCAAGCACCGCAAGATTCGCAACGAGTACGTGTTCGTCTTTTCTCCCCATGGAGATATGCCCGCCACGGATGTCAGCAAGGTGTACAAGACCTATCGCCTTGAATCCTCGTTGCAGGCATTGTTTGAGAAGCTGCTCGATGATTATGCCTTCAGTATCCCTTACGAGGATAAAGCCAGGGATATCCGCAATATTGTCGACGCGTTCAACTCCTATCTGGCGCCGCGCTTTGACATTACCCGCAAGGGTGTCGAATTCCAGGTGCTGGAGCACCACTTTTATCGCAACAAGGGGGCCTATATCGTCGGCAGGATAATCAGTGGCGGTGACTCCATGCCCATTGTGCTTCCCGTTCTGAACAACGAGATGGGCGCGGTCTACGTGGATACGGTTCTATTCGGCTCCGACAAGGTCAGCGTGCTGTTCAGTTTCACCCGCTCCTATTTCCTCGTGGATGTCAGTATTCCCTCCCAGTATGTGCTGTTCCTGCAGCAGCTGATGCCGGCCAAACCCATCTCCGAGATATACAGCTCAATGGGTTACAACAAGCACGGTAAGACCTACTACCACCGCTGCGCCTACCGGCACATGGAGAAAACGACCGACAAGTTCATGATCGCCCCCGGGATCAAGGGCATGGTCATGTGCGTGTTCACCATGCCTTCCTACGATTTCGTGTTCAAGATCATCAAGGACAAGTTCACGCCACCCAAGGAAATGACGCGTGAACAGGTCAGGGAGAAGTATCGCATGGTGAAGCGTGCGGACCGTGCGGGGCGCATGGCCGACACCCAGGAATTCAATAACCTGGCCTTTGCCCGCGAGCGCTTTTCCGACGAACTGATGGAGGAGTTGCATACGGTCGCACCTTCGGTGATCGAGGAGCACGGCAAGGCACTGGTGATCAGGCATGTTTATGTGGAGCGGCGGATGACCCCGCTCAACCTTTACCTGCACGATGCCACCGATGAGCAGGTCGTGGCAGTGATGGATGAGTATGGCAATGCCATCAAGCAGCTGGCCTCTGCCAATATCTTTCCCGGCGACATGCTGTTGAAAAACTTCGGAGTGACCCGTCACGGCCGGGTGGTGTTTTACGACTATGACGAGATCGTGCCACTGGTCGACTGCAATTTTCGCACTCTTCCGCCTCCCCGTAACGAAGAGGAGGAGCTGTCTGGACAGCCCTGGTACAGGGTGGGGCCCAATGATATTTTCCCGGAAGAGTTCCGCCTGTTTTTTTCCGGCAACCAGCGGGCGCGCAAGGTGTTCGACCGCCTGCACGGCGACCTGTACGAGGCCTCCTTCTGGCAGCGCCTGCAGCAACGCATACGCGATGGCTATATCGAGGACTTCTTTCCCTACCGGCGCAAGCTGAGGTTTGATCGCGGGCAGGCCCAGCCCCAGGCCATCGAGGCCCGGGGCTGATGGCCACGATCTATCTCTTTCGCCACGGCCAGGCTTCGTTCGGGGCGGCGGATTACGACAGGCTCTCACCCCTGGGCGAGCGCCAGGCCAGCCTGCTGGGCCAGTACCTGCGCGACACTGGTATCGTCCTGGACGCGGCGTTCAGCGGCGACCTCCTGCGCCAGAGGCAGACTGCCCAACTGGCTATCGCCAGCCAACCCGGGATAGTGGAGCATCATATCGAGCCGCGGTTCAACGAGATCAGGAACGACGAACAGCTGAAGTACCTTCTGCCCGAGCTGGTGAAGCGCGATCCCCGCCTGCAGGCATTGGTGGACCGGGGCCCGAAGTCGAGCAAGGACTACCAGAAGGTCATCGACGCTGTCTTCAACTACTGGGTGTCCCCGCTCTGCGATGAGCCGCGTATACAGAGCTGGGCTGACTACTCCGGGGGTGTGCGCGCGGCGCTGCAGGAGCTGATGGCCAGCCAGGGCAGCGGCAAGACCATCGGCGTCTTTACCTCCGGGGGTACCATAGCCACGGTTGTCGCCCAGGTGCTGGGCTTGTCAGGCGCACAGACTTACCAGTTCTACGAGCCCGTATTCAACTGCTCGGTCACCCAGATATTCTACAGCGGGAGCAAGACCTCACTGTCGTATTTCAATGACCGTTCCTGGCTGCACCTGCTGGGCGCCGGCTCGGGTGAAAACCTGGTGACTTACCGCTGAGAACGCGGGGCCTGCGATGGATATTTACCTGGTGAGGCATGGCGAGGCGGCGGCGAGTTGGGCCCAGGCGGCGGATCCCGGGCTCAGCGAGCTCGGCCATGAGCAGGCCAGCGCGGCGGCGCGGATACTGCATCCCAGGCTGGCGAACCGCGCGGTAGCGTTGATCAGCAGCCCGCTGGTCCGCACCCTGGAGACAGCCGCGCCACTGGCGGCGGAGCTTGGCATGGCGGTGCGGGTGAACGAAGCCTTTCGGGAAATCCGGGCACCGGTGCCGCTGGCGGGGCGCCAGGCCTGGCTCAGGCAGTTCATGCAGCAGCGCTGGGACGAGCAGCCCGACAGCCTGCATCTTTGGCGCGATCAGGCTATCCAGGCCCTGCTGGCACTGGGTTTACCGGCGGTGGTATTCACCCACTTCCTGGTTATCAATGCAGTGGTGGGGCGAATACAGGGAGCAGCGACAACCCTGTGCTGCTGGCCCGATAATGGTTCCATAACCCATCTGCGCCGCGGCGATGATGGCCTGGAGATGGTTGAGCTGGGCGCGCAGATGCGCACGGTGGTCAATTAGCTTTCCCTGAGTCGCAGCAGCGCCTCCTGTGCCGACGATGCCACCAGTAGGCCATCGCGGGTATAAAAACTTCCCCGGCTGAAGCCCCGACCGCCACTGCTGTTGGGGCTGTCGAGACTGTAGAGCAGGTACTCATCCATGCGAAAGGCGCGGTGGAACCACAGCGCGTGATCCAGGCTCGCCTCCTGGATGCGTTTGCTGTGGGGCGAAATCGGGTGAGGGTACAGTGCGGTACCCAGCAGGCCAAAGTCCGAGATGTAGGCAAGCAGGGTCTGGTGGCGCCTGGAATCATCGCCTAACTCACCGGCAACACGGAACCAGATGTGTTGCACCGGTGCCTGCGGCTGCGGGTTGATGCGGTCCCGGGCCAGCACCCGGCGCCGCTCTATCGGCCCGAAATTCCATGCCGCTACCCTGTCCGGGTATTTTTTTGCCAGTTCGGCAAGTTCCTCCTGCTCGGAAGGGAGCTGCTCCGGCGGCGGCACGGCCGGCATCGTGCTCTGGTGTGACAGGCCTTCCTCGCTGACCTGGAAGGAGATGGCAGTGTTGAAGATTGCGCAGCCATCCTGCTTGGCGACTACCCGGCGCGTGGTAAAACTGTTGCCGTCGCGAATCGGGTCTACTTCGTAGACAATCTGCTTCAGCGGGTTACCGGGGCGCAGGAAATAGCCGTGCATGGAGTGGGCGCTGCGATCCTCTGCTACCGTCTGTATCGCGGCGTTGAGGGATTGGGCGAGTACCTGGCCGCCAAAAATCCGCGCGGGTCGCCTGGGGCTTTTGCCGATGAACAAGTACTTGTCGATGGCTTTGACTTCGAGGTAGGCGAGCAGTTTTTCCAGATCAGTGGACAAGGGAATTCTCCGGCAGTGCCGACGGGATGTCGCTACTTTCTGGGTAGCAGGCCGTTGACGAAAATATCAAAATAATCGATGGCGGCGGCGTCGATGTCATCCAGCTTGCGCCACAGGTGTAACTCCATGGAGGCATTGACCGCGCCGGCGATGAGGTTCTGGGCAATGAAAGGATCTATCGGGCGCACGCTGCCGTCCTCAATTCCTTCGCGCAGGAAATTGCCAAAGCATTCGTTGGCAGCATCTGTCCGTTTGAGTATCTCACGCCGACGCGCCATGGGTAAGGCGGTAATGGAGTTGTAGCGGATGAGAGGCCCCTCGTCGGTATTCTGGCAATAAAAGATCCGGCGACAGGTCTGTTCGACTTTCTCCAGACCCGTGCCCCGGCTCTGGGCCACCTGCCTGTGGATATTCTCAACCAGGTCAATGGAGCGACCGTAGCAGTTGTACAGCAGGTCTTCCTTGTTGCGAATGTGGTAGTAGAAGGCTCCCTTGGAGACGTGGAGTTGTTCGGCAATCTCATCCAGCGAGGTGCCATCAAAGCCTTTCCTGTTGAATAGCCAGGTACCGGTTTTATAAAAAGCATCCTGCTTGAGACGATTCTGCTGCTCCCGGTTGAATCCCTCCGGTGGGCGGGTGCCCGGCTCGGCCATATCCAGCGTCGAAGGCGCATACTCACCCTTGCCGCCATACAGGCCGTGCGTAAGGATATCGACCGCCTGCAATGCGGTTGAGCCCAATAGCGCGGGCGGTATCTTGTGCAGCCAGGAAAACGCCCAGTCGATCGAACCCAGCAGTGCCCGGGTAGTGGCGGTGGGTTCCAGCACGCGCAACGAGCCGTCCGCCATGCCATCGCGCAGGTACTGCCGCAGGCGCTTGAACATGGCGATGTACTGGGCCTCCACGTCCTTTCGGTGGTTGCCCCGCAGGGATGCTATCTCCAGCAGCGCGGCAATATGAGGGCCGCGGCCCTCAAAGGCCGCCAGCCAGTTGTCGAACTGCAGGAGGAAATAGGCGGATATCCGCTCAGCTGGCGCGGTGTGGCGCTCTTCCACCGCATCCAGAATGCCGTGGTGGAAATCCAGTGCAGCCATGTAGCACTGGTAGATGAGTTCTTCCTTGGTCCTGACGTAGTAATACAGGCTGGTTTTGGTCAGGCCGAGGTTTTCAGCGATGTCTTTCAGCGTGGTGGCGCGCGACCCCTTGGAGTTAAACAGGCGCGCCGCCTGGGACAGTATGGCCAGGCGCTTGGCGTCGTGCTGGACCGTGCGGTTGAAAGGCGACGGCGCCGTATCCCGGGCGGAAGTCCTGTCTTCTGCCATACCTTGAAACTCCGCGCTGGAGAGAGGGCTCGAGTGTGCCGGCGTGCAGGTACCTACCAGCGATTCCTGATTTTGAACTTTAAGTATTTTTTTTGTCGCTGTCTATAGTGCGGGCGATTCCGGGGGATAGGTGTCGGGATCGCCGCGCCCCAGCCACCTGCGAGAGCGATAGCGCATCACGAGCATGCACGCCTTGGTGCTGTAGTCCAGTAGCATCACCGAGTAAATCCAGTACACGGACAGCCCCAGCGAGAGGAAAATCCAGGCGGGAACAAGGCGCCCGAATACCATGCCGCAAAACGTCGATTTCAGGGGGAAGCGGGTATCACCGGCTCCGCGCAGGGCGCCGGCCAGGGTCAGGTCACAGGCCATCATGGGTAGGCAGGCGGCCAGCATGTAAATGAACACCACCGTGAGTTCGATGACTCCCGGATCCGCGATCATGAAGCTCGCCAGCTCCCGCGCATACCAGACCTGCACCAGAGCCATAGCTCCCATTGTGACCAGTGCCAGGCGCAGGGAGCGCCAGCCCGCCGCCACTGCCAGGTCGGGTCGTCCGGCACCTATCTGCTGTCCGACCAGGGTGGCGGCCGCAATGCCGAAACCAAAGCCGACCACGATGGCAAAGGCGACCAGGGTGATGCCGATGCCGTAGGCCGCATAGGCCTCGGTGCCATAGCGGGCGACAATTCCAAAGAAAACCAGGAAGCCCCCCTGCACCAGCCCCTGCTCGAGCATGGCGGGGGTGCCTATGCTGACCAGCTGGCGGACCGTGGCCCGGTCAATGCGAGCCTGTTTGGCGGCTTTGAGGTTGAACTTGCCGCGCCACCACAGGCTGATGAAGCACAGGGTGACAATCATGCCTGCAAAACTGCCGCCGAGCGCCACCCCGGGCACGCCAAGTTGCGGGAAGGGGCCGAGGCCGAAGGCGAGAACGTAGGCGAACGTGACGTTGAGCAGTGAGCTGAAGAACAGGAACACGAGGGGCGTGATGACATCACCGGTTGCCCGCAAATCCGCCGAGAGCACCAGGTTGGCGGCCGCGGCGAGGTTGAATACGCCCAGCCAGAAAATGAACCCGGCGGCAGAGGCGGTGGTATGCCGGTCCAGGCCGAACAGCCCGGCAATCGCCTCGGGCGCGAACAGTATGGGAAGGCTCAGCAAAGCCGCCAGGACGAGACAAAGCAGCAGTGCGTTCCAATTCACCAGCGCGGCCTCCTGGATGCGCCCGGCCCCCCAATTGCGCGCGATCAGCGCAGTGGAGGCAACGGAGACGCCCATCAGGATGGCCTGGATGAGAAAGAATACCCGGT
>CAYTDW010000160.1:0-6394 GCA_964436585.1 uncultured Halioglobus sp.
CATGTAGGCTCGCTTCGGCCTCACCCGATAAAGCGGGGTGGGCCCTCCATGGCCTCAGACGGTCCTGCCCATATGCGCCCGACACCCGCTGCTCTACCGTCACTTTCCATCGTCGCGTGCAAAATTCAGAGTCGGAAACCTCTCTGAAGTGCTCGATGCGAGCGGGCAATTCGCCAAGTACCCGTTCCGGACCGTCTGAGGCCATGGAAGGCCGAAGCCGAGCCCCGCAGGGATGCGGGTTCTGGCGTGTCCGGGACGGGTACTTGGCGGATTGGCTGCGGCGAAAGTGCCTCCCTCGTCTACTTTTCCGTTAAAAAATAACAACTTGCGAAAAATTTTTCCAAAGGTCACAATATCGGTTCGTGACATTGATCGATAATAAAACCTCTGCAAAGGAGGCCGGATGACCAAAAGTGAATTGATCGAAGCCATCGCGGCGCGGCAGGCCCAGTTATCGTCGAAGGACGTGGAACTGGCGGTGAAGACCGTACTGGAGCATATGTCCCAGGCGCTGGCTGCGGGAGAGCGCATCGAGATACGCGGCTTTGGCAGCTTTTCCCTGCACTTTCGCGAACCGCGCCGGGGCCGCAATCCCAAGACCGGCGATTCCGTCGAACTGACGGGCAAGTACGTTCCCCACTTCAAGCCCGGCAAGGAATTGCGCGAGCGGGTCAACTTGAGCCTGCAAGCGGGGCAGTGAGCTCGCCAGGCCGCGACGGCGGTCGCCTCCGGGTAAGGCGTGGGTATTGGTAAATCGGGATCGGATGTCAGAATGAAGCAGCTGCGTACCATACTCACCGCCATTATCCTCATAGCCGCTGTCGCCCTCGGGGTATTTTTCGCCCTGTTGAATAAAGAACCCGTCCCGCTCAACCTGATCATCTTCAGCTTTGAACCCCGCAGCCTCGCGCTCTGGCTGCTGCTGGCGTTTACCTTCGGCGGACTCGCCGGCGTACTGGTTTCCTCGTTTTACCTGTTGCGATCCCGCGCGGCCCTGGGGTCAGCCCGGCGGCAGTTGGCCCGGACCCAGTCAGAACTGGAGCGGGCGCGCACTGCGCCAACCCCCGGCACGGAATTGAAGGTCAGTGAGTGACCTCATAGTCTTTGCCCTGCTGTTTGCCGCCATCGCCATCGGTTGGGCGCTGGGGCGGCGCAGCGCAACTTCCCTCCCGCCTGCCAGCACGTATTTTTCCGGACAGTCGCGAACCGTCGAGCCGCCGGGGGAGGCGGTGATCGAGCACATTGCCGAAGACCTGGCGCTGGCGGCCGGCAGCGCCAGGACGCATATCGCCATGGGCGTGCAGTTGCGCCGGCGGGGCGAGGTGGATGGTGCCGTTCGTATCCATGCAGACCTGCTGGCGCGACCCGCGCTGGCGGCGGAGGAGCAATTCCCGGTCCGGCTGGAACTGGCGCGGGACTACATCAGCGCAGGCCTGCTCGACCGGGCGGAAGAACTGCTGCTGCAACTGGTGCGGGATTATCCCGGGCAGTGCCAGCTGGCGCGGGAACACTTGCTGGATATCTACGAGGCCGAGCGCGACTGGCGCCGCGCCACTGAAGTAGCAAGGGCGATGCTACCGCGCAAATTGTCCTGGGACAGGCGGGGGCAGGCACCGTCGCAGCGCAGTCAGGGGCCGGCCCTGCGGCTTGCCCACTATTGTTGTGAGCTGGCAGAAGACGCGCGGCTGGCGGGCGACCCTGTGGAAGCGCGCGGGATGCTGCTGCAAGCGCTGGAGCGTGACAAGCAGTGCGTTCGGGCGTCACTGCTGCTGGCCCAGTTAGAGTACGACGAGGGTCGCCACCGGCAGGCGGTACAGGCCCTCCGGCAGGTGCGGCAGCAGGATCCCGATTACCTGCCGGAGACCATCAGCTTTTTGCGCCAGTGTTACCGGGCGCTGGACGACGGGCGCTCCCTGCGGGAATTCCTGCTGGAGAGCCTGGCGCAGCGGCCGACACCGGCCCTGGTGGCGGCAATCGCCGCGGATATGGCTCGCGCAGAGGGCGATGTGGCGGCGGCCGACTTCCTCGCGTCACAGTTGCTGCAACACCCGTCGCTGGCGGGCCTGTTCCAGTTGATTGGTCTGCAGTTGAGTTGCAGCGAGGGCAAGTCCAGGCAGGACCTCACACTGTTGCAGGACCTGGCCGGGAGCCTGCTGGCCAGTCGGCCCGCGTATCGCTGCGGTCACTGCGGTTTCGCGGGTAAACACCTGCACTGGAACTGCCCCGGCTGCAAGCACTGGGGCAGTATCAAGGCCATCGGGGGTCCTGGCAGCTGCTAGGCACCCGCAGGAACTCATTGGAAGCACACATGGATACACCGGTAATCGTAGCCCTGGATTACAGCTCCGCGGAAACCGCGCTGGCGCTGGTGGCGCGCCTGTCCCCGCGCCTGTGCCGGCTGAAAATCGGCAAGGAATTATTTACCCGCGCCGGTCCGGCACTGGTTGAAACCCTGCACGACAAGGGTTTTGAAGTGTTTCTCGATCTCAAGTTTCATGACATTCCCAACACGGTTGCCGCCGCGGTGCGCGCCGCGGCTGAACTCGGCGTATGGATGGTCAATGTCCACGCCAGTGGCGGGCGCAGGATGATGGAAGCGGCGGCGGAGGCTGCGCGAGCCTCTGCCCACAGGCCCCTGTTGATTGGCGTCACGGTGCTCACCAGTATGACGGATGCGGATCTGGCGGAGCTGGGTTACGGGGAAACCGCCGCCCAGCGAGTGCAACGCCTCGCAGCGCTGGCGGCGGACTGCGCCCTGGACGGTGTGGTCTGCTCGGCGCTGGAAGCCCCGGCGCTACGCGCGGCCCGGGGCGCCGACTTTTGCCTGGTCACACCCGGTATCCGCCTGGCCGGAGATGATGCAGGGGACCAGCGCCGCGTGGTCACCCCGGCGGATGCCGTGGCGAAGGGTGCCAACTACCTGGTGATCGGGCGCTCCATTACCGCTGCCCCCAATCCCCTGGCCGCCCTGCGGCGGGTTCACGCCGAACTGGGTCTTGCCCCATAGAATCAAATGCGGCCGACGGCTGGCCGCTCGCAATCGCACTGCTAGAATTCTCCACGGTACGGATGCCTGCACGGATGCAGCACGTCAAATGGAGATGACATCATGACCTATTCAATTTTGTTGGACAGATATGCCCGGTTGGCAGCAGCTGCCGGGAGTTTCTTTGCGGTCCGACGGCTGCCTGCAGCCGTCACCCTGGCGATGATACTGGCGCTGGCAACGGGTATCCTGCCCGGCAGCGGCGCGGTATATGCGCAGGACAAGGCACCGCCGCCGGTTGCGGCGACGGTTAACATCAACACGGCGGATGCGGCCACCCTGGCCTCTTCCCTCAAAGGCGTCGGCACTGCGAGGGCAGAGGAAATCGTGCGTTACCGCGAGGCCTACGGCCCTTTCAAGTCGGTGGATGAGCTCACCGATGTGAAAGGAATCGGCAACGCCACGCTCGAGGGCAATCGAGCCATAATTACACTGGAATAAGGCAGCCGCATCCGTATCATGAGGGGGCATTTGCCCCCTTTTCTTTTGACAGTGACCCTATCGCGTGAAATGTCTTGTGAGTGGAGCGACCGGGTTTATCGGGCGCAGCTTGTGCCGGCAACTGCTCGAACGCGGCGATGAGGTCATCGCCCTGAGCAAAAGCGGCGCACCGCTTGCGGGCGGCGTTCCCACTATCGCCCTGGATCTTGCCGGCGCCGTGCCGCAACGACAGGTGCTCGAGGGCGTCGACGTGGTCTTCCACCTCGCGGGTATCGCTCACCAGAACGCCCGGGCGTCAGCCTACCGTGAGCTGAACGAGCTGGCGACGCTGCAGCTGGCCCGATTGTCCGCGGCGGCGGGTGTCGCCTGTTTTGTGTTCCTCAGCAGCGTCAAGGCCATGGGTGCAGCCGCCGACGATAGCGAGCGCGCAGAGCCCGACGGCGGGGCGCCGACTGATCCCTATGGCTGGTCCAAGTGGAGTGCGGAGAACGCCCTTCAGGCGGAGTTCGCCCACGGGCCGATGGCTGTCGTCATCCTGCGGCCGGCACTGGTTTACGGCCCCGCGGCGAAGGGCAACCTGGCGCTGCTTGCGCGGGGGGTGCGGGCAGGACTGCCGCGGCCGCCCCCGCTGGGCGCACGCTCCATGGTGGCACTGGCTGACCTGGTGGAACTGTTGTGCATTGTTCCCGCCCAGGCCAGGCCGGGTGTGCAGACCTGGATTGTCACTGACGGCCAGCGCTACAGCACCCGCTTTATTTACGACCAGTTGCGGCTTGCGGCCGGGATGGGTGTCGGCCGCGCCTGGTTGCCGACACCGGCCTGGCGGCTGGCCGCGGCGCTGCTGGATCTGCGCCGCGGACGGGGGGCTGAGTCGACGTTTGACAAGTTGTTCGGCACCGAGCTCTACAGCAACCGCGCCGTGCTGGCGGCCACCTGTTGGCGCCCCCGCACCCGGTTGCAGGATGTGGCGGCGGAACTGATGGCAGCTGCGGGCAGCGCGGGGTGACCACGGCCTGGTTTGCAGTGCTGTCGCTGACCCTGGCGGCATCGGTGCTGCTCTGTTGGGCCTACCTGCGCCTGGCCCTGCGCTGGCGGATTGTGGCCGTGCCCAACGAGCGCAGCTCCCACCACTTGCCCACACCCCACGGTGGCGGCGTGCCCATGCTGCTGGCCTTCACCCTGGGTTTACTGGTGGCTGCGCTGTGGGTTGCGCCCTGGGCCGCGCCCTACAGCCAGCTGGCGGGACTTGCGCTCGCGCTCATGCTGCTTGGAGTCGCGGACGATGTGCGATCGCTGCCCGTATCCGTGCGCCTGGGCGCCTATGGCCTCAGCTGCCTGGTTGCGACCCTGTGGCTGCTGCCGCCGCAGCTGGCGGGTGGCGCCCTGTTGTACGGGATACTGGCGCTTACGACCGCGCTGGCGATGTTGTGGCTGGTAAACCTCTACAACTTCATGGATGGTATAG
Source organism: uncultured Halioglobus sp. (assembly GCA_964436585.1). Classification (GTDB taxonomy): domain Bacteria; phylum Pseudomonadota; class Gammaproteobacteria; order Pseudomonadales; family Halieaceae; genus JARRPM01. The sequence goes on from CAYTDW010000160.1 coordinate 4,953, forward strand.
ACGGCATCGCCGCCAGCCAATGCCTGCTGGCTGCGGTTGCCGCGGCGCTGCTGAGCCTGCGCAGCGGCGCCAGTGATTACCCGCTGTTCTGCCTGCTGCTGGCTGCCAGCCAGCTCGGCTTCCTGGTGTGGAACTGGCCGCCGGCGCGCCTGTTCATGGGGGATGCGGGCAGTGTCCCCACGGGTTTCCTGCTGGCTGGCCTCGCCCTGCTGGGCAGTGTCGAGGGGTGGCTGGGGATCAGCTGCTGGCTCGTGCTGCTGGCGATCTTCATCACCGACGCCAGCTGGACCCTGCTGTGGCGCATCGCCACCGGACAGCCCTTTACCCGGGCCCACCGCCTGCACGCTTACCAGCGTCTCAGCGTGCGCTGGGGCTCGCATCTGCGGGTGGACCTGCTGTTGGCGGCGATTTTCTGCGGCTGGCTGTTGCCCCTGGCCTGGCTGGTGCAAAGCTGCCCCAACTACGCAGTTTTATTGGTAATTTTGGCATATCTTCCGCTGCTGGCCGGCATGGCGAAAACAAGGCCGGTAACGTAAAATCGGGCTTCTTCGGGCCTTGCAGTCGACGCTCGCCGCTCGCGCCCACGACGGCACACAAACACTCCGGGAGGCGGCTTGCTGAATCGTGTTGGCAGATTTACATCGCGCTCCGCTAACGGCCTGGTCGCAAGTTTGCGCGACGCCCTTGAAAAGCTGATCCAGCTGCCGCGCAACATCAAACAAGCCTGTTTGCTTGGCCTCGACATGGTGTTCGTGTCGGCCGCCATGTGGTTCGCCGTGGCTATCCGCTATGGCCACACCCATTTTAACCTCGGTCCGGTAGAGTACGCCTGCGCGGCACTCACCGTGGTGCTCAGCGCCGTGGTGTTCCTGCGCCTGGGCTTGTACCGGGCAGTCATCCGTTTCATGGGGCAGCAGGCGATCTGGGCGGTGCTGACCGCGGTGAGTTATTCGACCATGATCCTGGGTGCGACGGTGTTTTTCAGCCAGGCGGGCGTGCCCCGTTCCATGCCGTTCATTTACTTCGCCCTCGCCCTGCTGGGCATCGGGGGCACCCGCCTCGCGGTGCGGGCCTACTACCAGGCGAAACTGCGCTCGCTCTCGGAGAAAGTGATTATTTATGGCGCGGGGGAATCCGGCCGCCAGTTGCTCACCGCCTTGCACCAGGGTGACCAGTACCGGGTGGTGGTTTTTGTCGATGATGACAGCAACCTGCTGCACTCGGTCATCAATGGCGTACAGGTGGCGCACCCGAGTGAACTCGAGCAATTGGTCGCCCAACACGATATCACCCAGGTATTGCTGGCCATCCCCTCCGCTTCACAGGAGCGGCGCAAGGAAATCATCAACTCCCTGGTCGGGCTGCCGGTTTACGTGCGCACTATCCCCCGGATCAACGAGCTGGTGTCCGGCCGGGCGAGTGTCAACCAGATCCAGGATATC
>CAYTDW010000161.1:0-6393 GCA_964436585.1 uncultured Halioglobus sp.
GGCCGACATGTCGACCGCTGTGGCCCTGGCCGCCGATGGTCGCCCCAGGTTCGAGCGCTTTCCCGAACTCGTGGCCAAACTCAGCGACTACCTCTGGAGTGAGAACCCAAGTCCAGTGGTGAGCCCCAGGGCGCCTGAACATATTCCCCTGTGGATGCTGGGTTCGAGCCCGGATAGCGCGGTACTGGCGGCGCAGCGCGGCCTGCCCTACAACCTGGGCCTGTTTATCAACCCCCAGGCGGATCCGCGCCTGATCGGCCTGTACAAGTCCCGTTTCCAGCCCAGCGCCCTGCAGGCCCAGCCCTATGCGATCCTGGCGATCAGCGTGTTCTGCGCAGACTCGCAGGAGCAGGCCCTGGCCCTGCAACTGACCTACGACCTCAACCTGTTCCGCTTCTTCTCAGGTCAATACGATGGCCTGTCGCTGACGCCCCAGCAGACCCTGGCCTACCCGCTGGGCGCGCGGGAGCAGGCCTTCATCGCCAGCCGCCAGGACAGTCGCGCCGCCGGCACCCCGCAGCAGGTGCGCGCACGGATAGAGGAACTGGCCGCGCGCCACGCGGCCGATGAAATCATGGCGGTGACCAATATGTACTACTTCGAGGACCGCAAGCGTTCCTTTGCCCTGCTGAAAGAGGCGTTTGCCTGAGGCTCCCGCCGGGCAGGGTTTGCTAAGAACGGGCGCGGGACTTCGGCACCACTTTGGCGCCGGCCTTTGGCTTCAGCCGGGGTATCGCGTTCACCTTGGGCTTCCGCGCTGCGGCCCTGGCCTTGCCTTTGGTTTTGGCCCGGGCTGCGGGCGCGGCCTTTGCTTTTGCCTTTGCCTTCGCTGTGGGTCGGGCCCCTGCTTTGGCTCCCCCGCTGCCGGCCTGCGCCGGTTTCGCGGATTCCGCCCTGGGGATACCCGCCGCCTGCTCCAGCTCCGCCAGCGAATCTTCCAGGTAGTCGATAAAGCGCTGCACCTGCGGCAGGGACCGGCGACAGGCCATGATGCCGAAATCCACCTGCTTGTCGTAGGTCACCAGGGTGATGTTAAGCGCAATGCCCTCGGTGACGATGGAGGCCGGGTAGATGCCCTCCAGCCGGGCGCCATTCCAGTACATCGGCTGGCGCGGACCCGGCACGTTGGAGATCACCGTGCTGTAAGGTGGAAAGCGGCTGCCCAGCCCCATGGGTGTCAGCAGCAGGCCCGGCAGCTGGATCAGCTGCAGGAATAGGGACGCCTCTTCCGGCGACATGTCCTGGAACATGGCCTTGCCGGCCTCCATCGACGCCTTGATCGCCCGGAATCGCTGCAGCGGGTCCTTGATATTGGTGGCGAGATCGGCGCTGATGGCCCCTACTGCATTGGAGGAATCCACATCCCCTTCCCGGCGCAGGGACACCGGCACCATCGACTTCAGCGACTGGGTGGGCAGCTCCCCGTGATTGAGCAGGAAGGTGCGCAGGGCACCTGAACACATCGCCAGCACCGCGTCGTTGAACGTGCCATCCAGCGCTTTGCCGACCGCGCGAATGCGGTCGAAGGACCAGGACTGGGCGACAAACCTGCGGGCACCATCAACCCGGGTATTGATGCTGGACTTGGGCACGTTCAGCCAGGGTACCACCAGCGATCCGCCCTTGCCCTGCCAGGCGCCGGCATACTTGCGGACCGCGCCGAGCATGTGCCCGCTGCTGTCGAAGCTCGCCTTCAGCATTTCCGCCACATTGCGCTGTTGCGCCTCGGTGGGAGGACGGCTGATATGCAGCGATTCGAGGTAACGATTGCGCGCAGCCATCGACAATGGCGAGTGGTGTATACGCTCCCGGGGATCGGCGGAATACATGCTCTGCTGCAGGTGCATCGAGCGCACGCCATCGATGGCGGCGTGGTGAAACTTGGAGTAAACGGCGAACTGGCGGTCCGGCAGGCCTTCGATCAGGTGCGTTTCCCAGAGCGGCCGGTTGCGATCCAGCAGGGTACCGTGCAGGCGCGACACCAGCGCGAACAGCTCGCGGAAGCGCCCGGGCTTGGGCAGTGCGGAGTGGCGGATGTGGTAGTCCAGGTCCAGGGATGTATCCGGCTCCCAGTACAGCGGCCCCATCATGCCCAGGCGCCCGACCTTCAGCTTGTCCCCGAAGGGCGGTTGCAGGGCGTCCGCCGTGCGCATACTGGCCGCCAGGCCATGCAGAAACTCCTGCTCGTCAACCCCTTCGGGCAGTGTGAACAGGTTGAAACCGCCCACGTGCATGGGTGTCTCCCTGCTCTCGAGCATCAGGAAGGCGCTGTCAATGAGACTCAGTTTTTTCATGGGGCGATACCACCGTCAATGAGGGGCGCCTGTCCGGCGGCCTGTTATTAGCTGACCAGCAGTGTAGCAGATATCGCGGGATATCCGCTGCGCAAACGGGTCCCCCTACTGCAGGCGCCGCTGCACAAAGAGGGTTGCCGTGGTAAAGGAAACCGCCGCGATAATCAGCAGCGGCCACACATTGCTCCACACGTCCGCTGCCGGCATGGACTTCAGGAAGGAGCCCTGCACGATGATGAGAAAGTGCTTGAGGGGGCTGACCTGGCCGATGTACTGCAACCACTGCGGCATGTTTTCAAAGGGCGTAGCGAAGCCCGAAATCATTATGGTGGGCGAGAGCACAAAGAAGATGCCGAGCATCGACTGCTGCTGGGTACTGGCGAGGGACGACACCAGCAGGCCCACCCCGGAGACGGAAAGGACGAAGGGGAACATCGCCGCGAACATCAGGGCGAAACTGCCGTAAAACGGCACGTCGAACGCGAAAATGGCGACCCCCACCACCAGTATCCCGACGATGCCACCCCCCAGCAGGGCCGGAATCGTCTTGCTCACAACAATTTCCAGGGGCGTGCTGGGGGAGACCAGCAGCTGGTCGAAGGTGCCCAGTTCCCGCTCCCGCGAAATCGCGCTGCCCGTAATCATCAGCGCAATGACCATCGACAAGGTGGCGGCGAGATTGGGCACCATGAACCAGCGGTAATTCAGATTGGGGTTGAACCAGTGGCGAACCTCCGCCTGCGGCGGGGTGACAAACTGCGGCTCGACGCCGGCCAGTTCAAGCCCCAGCCCCGCAGCGATGGCGGTCATATAGGAAAGCGCTACCTGGCCGGCATTGGCGCGCCGGCCATCGATAACGACCTGCACATGCGCCGGGCGCCCGAGCGCGACATCGCGGGAAAAATCCGCGGGGAAATGCAGGCCCAGCAGGACCTCGCGTCGCGCCAGCCGCGCGGAGAATTCCTCCATGCTGTCCAAATGGACCACCTTGCCGACGAAGCTCGCCGCGCTCGCCCTGGAGATCATTTCCCGCGACCAGCGGCCGGCGTCGTCATTCACTATCGCCAGGTCCACATGACGCACCTCCAGGGTGGCGGCAAAACCGAACACCAGCACCTGCATGACTGGCAGGCCAAACAGCATCCCGCGCACCTTGGGGTCCCGCAGGAACACCAGGATTTCCTTGCGTATCGAGGCCAGCAGTCGACCGAGCATCAGTCCAACCCCTTTTTCGACTTGAGCCGGGTGATGCCGAAGAACAGCGCACCCACCGCCAGCATGGCTGCCATATCGCGCAAAAACAGGGGCCAGACATCGCCCGCCAGGAACACCGTCTGCAGGCTGGAGACATAGTAGCGCGCCGGAATGATGTAGGTAATCTTCTGGATAAAGGCGGGCATGCTCTGGATCTCAAACACGAACCCGGACAGCAGGAAGGACGGCAGGTAACCCGACATCACTGCCAGTTGCATGGCCACCAGCTGGTTCTTCGACAGGGTGGAGATCATCAGGCCCTGCCCCAGGGCCGGCACCAGGAACACCGCGCTGATCAGCATCAGGGCCCCGAAAGAACCGACCATGGGGACACCCAGCACCTGAACCGCCAGGAAGGCGCAACCCGCACATGCCACCCCGCCAAGCACAAAGTACGGCAACAGCTTGCTTAGAATGAGTTCCCCCATGGTTGCGGGTGTGGCGAGCATCGCCTCCATGGTGCCGCGCTCCCACTCCCGCGACACCACCAGGGCGGTGAGCATGGTGCCGATCATCGTCATCACCACAGCGATGGCTCCGGGCACCAGGGTTCGACGGCTTTGCAACTCGGGGTTGAACCAGAATCGCGGTTCCAGCCGGATCGCCGAGGCTTCCTGCCCGGCCCCTTCACGGGACTGCAACCAGCCGCTGAACACACCCTGCATATAGGCCGCGGTGAAGGTGGACGTATTGGGATTGGAGGCGTCGGTGACAACCTGGATGGCGGCGCGCCCCTGCCCTTCCAGCAGTCGCGCTTCGAAGTCCGCAGGGATCACCGCAAAGGCCTTGAGTTCACCGGATACCAGCTTGCCCTCTACCTGCTCCCGATGCCGTGCCGGCGTGACCCGCAGGTAGGGCGTAGCCGCAAATGCCGCCGCCAGGTCCTGGGCTGCGGGGCCATCACCTTCCAGTACCACACCGACGCGGACATTTTTTACATCCAGCGAAACCGCGAACGCGAACAGGAACAGCAGGATAGGCGGCAACACAAAGGTGATCATCATGGCCGCGGGATCCCGCAGGATCTGGTAGCTTTCCTTTTTCATGAGGGCCCACAAGCGCCTCATGCGGCACGCTCCGCGGCATCTTCCAGGGCATTCTGCCGCTCGATCAGGCGAATGAACGCCTGCTCCATGGTCGGGTCCGGCAGGGCTTCATCCGCCGCCATCGCCTTGAGCCCGTCCGGCGTATCGAGGGCAATCAGCTGCGCGCGGTTTACCAGGGCGACGCGATCGCAGTATTCGGCTTCATCCATAAAATGGGTGGTCACCAGTACGGTAACGCCCCGGTCCACCAGGCCGGTGATATGCGTCCAGAATTCCCGACGGGTGATCGGGTCCACGCCGGAGGTGGGCTCGTCGAGGAACAGGACCTTGGGGCGATGCATCAGGGCGCAGGCCAGCGCCAGCCGTTGCTTGAAGCCCAGCGGTATATCGTCCGGCGATGCATCGAGCATGGCACCCAGTTCGAACACCTCGATCATTTCCTGCACCCGCTCCCGGCGCAGGGCGCGCTTGAGACCGTAAACCCCGGCAAAGAAATCCAGGTTCTGGCGCACCGACAACAGGTTGTACAGGGAGAACTTCTGGGCCATGTAGCCCAGCTGGATCTTGACCTTGCCGGGCGACCGGCGCAGGTCCAGGCCAGCCACTTCGGCCAGGCCCTCGCTGGGCTTGATCAGGCCGCACAGCATCTTGAAAGTAGTGGACTTGCCGGCACCATTGGGGCCCAGCAGGCCCACCACCTCCCCCTGCCGCACATCGAAGCTGATAGCCCGCGTGGCGGTGAAGTCGCCAAAACGCCTGGTCAGGTCCTTGCAGCGCACCATGACCCCGGCGGCGGGGGGGACCGGGGGCATTTTTGCGGCGAGATGGGAAACGCCGCCGGGGCCGCCGCCGAGCAGGTCGATGAAGGCATCCTCGAAACGCGGCGCGGTCTCGACCAGGTGCGCGTTGTAGTTCTCTGCAAGCCGGTTTATCTCATCCATCGTGGCGCCCTCTGCAAGCACCAGCCTCACCGAGGCGCCCTGGATAACCCCGTCCCGTACCGTGGGAAGTTGCAGCCCCTGCGCCAGGGCAAGCCGTCGATTGCCCTTGATATCGCGCATCAGGTAAGTGCGCCGCTGCAGCCTCGAGGTCAGTTCGCGCGGCGGCCCGGAGTAGACCACCTTGCCCTGGTTGAGCAGCAGCACCTCCTGGCAGCTCTCGGCCTCGTCCAGGTAGGCGGTGGACCACACCACCGCCATGCCCTCGGCGACCAGCTCCTGCACCATGCGCCAGAGGTCCTGGCGGCTGACCGGGTCCACCCCCACGCTGGGTTCATCCAGCAGCAGCACCTGGGGACGGGCCATCAGGGCGCAGGCCAGCCCGAGTTTCTGCTTCATGCCGCCGGACAGTGCACCGGCCATCCGCTTCGCGAAAGGCGCGAGGCCGGTGAATCCCAACAGCCGGGCGAACAACTCGCCGCCGGGGCCAACATCCACGCCTCGCAACTCGGCATAAAGTTTCAGGTTTTCCATAACGGACAGGTCTTCATACAGGCCGAAACGCTGGGGCATATAGCCGCTGATGCCGTGGATCGCCCCCGTCTGGGTCACGCTGTCATGGCCACAAACGGTTATGGTGCCCTCCGATGGCGCCATCAGCGCCGCGAGGCAACGCATCAGGGTCGTCTTGCCGGCGCCGTCCGGACCGACCAGGCCGGTAAGGCGGCCACCCTGGATGCGCGCCGTGATGCCATTGAGCGCCAGGCTGTCACCGAAGCGCTTGACCAGGTCGGTGATAAGGATTTCGACCGCCACTGTCAGCTCAGGCAGAGGGGATGGTGACGGTGACGGTCATCGCCG
>CAYTDW010000162.1:0-6386 GCA_964436585.1 uncultured Halioglobus sp.
AATATTGCCGTCCCGCTTCGAGTAGGCGAAGGAGTGCACACCCAGGAAGTTGTACATCTTGGGGAACACCTTGAACCGGTTGCCCATGATGCCCCCCAGGGTCATGTCCTCGGCGTGCGGCACCTTGTAGACGGTGTACTTGCCGGTATTGGGGTCCAGCTCATAGATGCGGTCAAACAGGTTGTCGCCAACGTACACCAGGCCGTTCGGGTGCAGCAGGAAGTCGTGCATCTGGGAAAAGCCGTCGCCGATGGGCCACTCGGTCATCTCGATGCCGGACAGGTAGTCGCCCCAGGGCAGCGGGGCCGGGATGGATTCGGGGTTCTCCCGCAGGCGCCGGTACTCCTCCCGCAGCAGGGTGGCCACTCTGTGGTGGTCGTCCGTGGGCAGGCGCGCGCCGTAGCTGTTCATGCGCTCGATGACTTCCAGCCACTGCTCCTGGGTGCGTTCGTTGCGCATGAAGGGCGAGGCCTGCTGGTGGCAGAAGGCGCAATTGAGCTGGAAGGTTTTCTTCAGGTCCGCATCGCCGCCAAAATCCAGCTGGGACAACCAGACGTTGGAGGGGAAGCTGGCGACCAGCTGCTCCGGGGTCATCCGCTGCATCGCGAGCTCACCCTCGATCGCCGGGAAATTGGCGTCCACGTAGCCCTGGGCCCGGGCGCGGTAGTTAACGGGCCCCGGCGGCGGGTCGAAACGGACTTCACCCACCGCATTGGTGAAGCGGGTGAGCACCGGCGCGCTGGTATTGGTCACACCGTGCGGGGCATAGCCGTCGTCACTAATGTCCGCAGTCGGCTGCGCCAGCGGTGATTGGGTCACCATGACCCGGGGCAGGGGCCGGCCTTTGTCGTCTCTCACTACCAGAGTCGTGGCGACAGCGGTCCCTGCAACTGGCGTGTCGGCAACACACAGGGGAACCAGCAAGAGCAGGCCGAGCAGGCCGGGTGGGATGCAGCGCAAACGCATGGTGGTCTCCCGAGGGGATTTTTTGCCGCAGTATGCCAGCATCGGCCACTGTCGTCATTGCTGGCGACGGGGCGGTTGGGCGCTTATTGCGCCGCGGGGTCAGGCTTGCAGATGGGGTGGTCGATATATTGGCACATGTCTTCCAGGCTGATCGCACCCGGCGCCAGACGCGCGTTGCTGCTCTGCTTGAACGCCTGGAAGTCAGGGTTGTTGCGCAATAACAACCTGCCGGCGACGATCAGCCGGTCGACGTCGATATCCTCCAGCTCCAGGGTGGTGGGCAGGGCGTTGAGCAACCGGTTCACCTCCTCCACCTTCACATGCTCGAAACTGACCTCGGCGAAATGCACCCGGGTGGGGAGGTCGGCCTTCCTGGCATGCTGCTCGAGTTCCGCCAGCAGTTTGCGGAGGCGATCCAGGGTCTCCCGGTTGTAGCTGTCGAACTGGGCGCTGCTGACGGCGTCCATGGTCGCGGCGACGGAGGGCGAGCCCGCCGACTCTTCAATCAGGCGTTCCGGATTCACCTGGGCATTGACCAGAACGACCAGGATGTTGTTGATTGATCCGCTCGCCAGGCGCTTGAATTTCTGCTCATTCAGGGCTTCGACCCGGTCGATCAATACACGCAGGCCGAGGTTGTCCGCGACACCCCCATCCACCAGGTGGATGTACTTGCGTTTCTCGGCGTCCCTGTAGGATTTGGTGCCTTTGAGCAGGCGGGCCTGTACGCTGCTCTCCGGCTCCAACTGGTCAAGCTGCTGCCATTGCGCGGTCCGGCTGATGTCGCAGTCGGCGGCGTGATTGGCCAGGACAACCGGTGGGAAGGCGACGGGTACCGCTGACGATGCTGTCACCGCACGCGCCACCGGGTAGTTGCCGAGGTCGGAGCAGATCAGGTCGAAGCTGCCCTGGGTGAAGGTGAAACGCAGGCCGTTGCCGAGATCGGTTGCGTTGATGGCAATAAAGGGCGGCCCGTTCTTCGCCATATCGTTGAAGGTCGCGCCGTGGAACATGATGCTATCGTAATAATCGATCGCCATCTCGGTGCGGTTGAAACCATTGAAACCGCTGCGGATCCAGTGCATGGGGTTTAACAACTGCTTGATCAGGGCCCCCTGCACCGACTGCCGCAGGAACTCATCCTCATAATCCTCGAACAGGCGGTCCCGATACAGGCCGTAATAGGCGGCGGTGAAACTACCCCCCGATACCGAGGAAATCGCATCGACTTCATCGAGTACCCGCACGGACTCTCCGCCGACGTCGATCAGGGTGTCGCGCAACTCCTGCATAACGCCGTAGGACATCGCCGCGGCCCGGGTGCCGCCACCGGAAAAAGCCAGCAGCACAATGTTTTGCTCATGCAGGACCCGCTCCCTGGCGGTGTCCATGCGGTAACCGCTGGCCTCGTCGACCTGGGTAATGGCTTTGTTGCCCGGTGGCAGGATGGTAGAGCAGCCCGCCACAATCACTACCAGCAGGAGCAGTGCGCCGCGCACGGAATCAGAACGTCCAGTTCAGGTTGGCTACCAGCTGCAAAGCGCCATTGTCCTGGTATTCGCCGCCCCAACGCTTTGATTCGATCCTGGCCCTGCCGAGGTCGGCGTAGTTGACGTAGCCGCCGACATTGAGGGAGTCACTGATGGTATAGCGGGTGCCGAAGGCATAGCGCACCTGCCGGTCAACCGGCAGCTGGGCATTGCGATCCTGTGCATCCACCGGGTTGGTATCGTAGGCGACGCCGCTGGTGAAGGCCCAGCGCTCATCCAGCCGGTATTGCGCACCCCAGGCGTAGTGGTAGGTGTCGTGCCAGCGGGCGGGCACGGCGGCGGAACGGTTGTCGGTGGAGAGGGGCACGGCGCCCAACTGGCTCCAGTTGTCCCAGCCCAGTGTAAGGCTCACGCTCCACTGCTGGTCCAGGTCGTGGTGCATGCCAAACCGGGCATAGTCAGCGAGAGTGAGCTCAGTCGTGGACGAGACGCTCTCCTCAGTACCGGGAGGGAGTATCCCGCCGCCGGGGGCCACCAGCTTCAGGTCGCCGTCGAATTCCGCGTCGATCTTGCTTTGGTAGGTGATGCCAAAACGGGTGCGGTCGGTCAGTTCATACATGCTGCCCAGTTTCACGGCAAAACCGGTGTCGTCGCCGTTGACCGAAGCCCTCACTTGTTCCCTCTCCTGGTCGATGCGGGGTATACGCAGGTGGAGATTCAGGTTGGAGTACCAGTATTGCACGCCCACGCCCACTGAGAGCCTGTCCGTCACCCTGTAGGCCAGTGTGGGAACGACAGCCGCGACCAGCAGATCCACTTTGGTTGCCTGGTTGCGCCCGACCCAGTCATCGTCGTAGTCCAGGCCCGCGCCCGACAGGCCCAACGCATAGATGCCGGCGCTCCAGCGGTCGGAGCCGAAGTCGTGCACATAGGCCGAGCCGCCGGCAGGTGCTACCTCGCCGGCATCGCCGCCGTTGCCGCTGCCCAGCGCAGGGGTGGTGTATTTCGGATCAAACTTGACCTGGGGCAGGTAAGCGCCGGCGGCGACGAACAGCTGGTTGCCCTTGAGGCGGGTGCTGCTGGCCGGGTTGTGCATGATGGTGGAGGCATCGTCGACGCCGGCCGACCCACCGGCACTGGCGCGACCGCCGGAAAAATCGCCGTATTCATTCAGCCATAAACCGCCGGCCATCGCATTGCCCGCGCTTGCCAACGCGGCTGCGACGGCGCAGCCCAGTATGGATTTTCTCATGTGTGCTCCCCAGGGATAACAGAACGGCTACGGCCCGCGAGCGGGCGTATTTTGTGCCGACAAGTCTAATGGAGTCACGCCCGGTTTGGACAGGGCTTTTTCATCCAGGCTTTTTCATCCGGGCATTTTCACCCGACTTTTTTGCCATTGGTGTTCAGCATCAGCCGCTTGAACACGACCGCGTTGTGGTCGCTGCCGTCCCGCTCCGGCTCCCCCGCCAGTTCCAGGTTCGGGAAGCGCTTGAACAGCTCGGAGATAGTGAGGTACAGCTGACGCTTGGCCAGGGAGGCGCCGATGCAGTAGCGGGGGCCGTAGCCGAACAGTACGTCCGGGTTGAACTCCCGCTCCACGTCGAACACTTCCGGCCGATCGTAGTACTCGGGGTCGTAGTCTTTCAGGTGAGGCATCATCAGCACCATCTGGCCCTTGGTCACCGGGTGGCCGAGGATCTCCATGTCGCGCGGGGCGTAGCGGGCAAAACCCATCTTGGAAGCGGTACCCCAGCGGCTGATTTCACTGAAGGCGTTGGAGAATGCATCCGGGGATGCCAGCGCCTTCGGCACCTGGTCCCTGTGCTTGAGCAGGCAGTAGACCGACCACTGCTGCGCCACCAGGGTGGTGTCGGCGCCGGCGCCGATCAGGGCCAGGATCAGGGTGATGATATCGTCCTCTTCAAAGCCCGGGTTGTCCCGCTCGATCTTCAGCAGTGTGCTGAGGAAATCATCCTGCTCCGGGGCCTGGCGGCGCTCGGCGATGACCAGTTTGAGGATATCGATCGCCCGGTTGCTGTCCTGCCGCGCCTTCTCCCTGCGCTCGTCGGAAATGGTGGGGTTCCAGGTTTCGGTGAAGGTCATGATGACCTGCTTGATCTCCGGCCAGTATTTCTCCGGGATCCCCACCATCCGGGTAATTGAGATAAAAGGTATGTGGGCGGCGATCCTGTCGATGTAATCGAAGCTGTCGGGCGTGCCCAGTTCGTCGAACAGGCGCTTGACGTCCGGCTCGATCTTGCGCTGGATCGAGTCCACCACGTTGCGGGAAAAAGCCGGCGCCGTCACCCGCCGCACAAGGCGGTGGTGGTCGTGGTCCGCCAGCAGGCTGTGGCCGATCAGGGCCCGTTCGAAATTGGTCCACTGGTCCTCGGGGGGCCGGGGCGGCGCGAATTCCCAGTCATAGAAATCCGAGGACAGGGGCTCCTCTTTCCAGCAGGCCATGATGTCCGGCATCCGGGTCATGATCCAGGCCTGCCAGGGCGCGTACCACACCAGGCGGCCGCGCCGCATCAGGGCGAGGCACTGGGGGACCGGGTCCACCAGGTACTCCGGGGAGTTGGGATCGAACAGCTGTTCTATGGGAACAAGGTTTTCTGCGGCTTCTGCCATGGTTTCTTCCTCGGTGCACAGGGTGGACGGGCCATGCTTGACGTGCCCTGTGGGGGTTGCAAACCGGTAGTCTAGCAACTCTCTCAAAAGTAGACAAATGTATACCTTTGGCGATCAGGTTGGCCGTGGGGGCGGCCCGTGCGGGTCAACTGAAACCCGCCCTGGCCCCGGCCTGTCAGCGGTGGACGGCGGTGCAGCCCTGCGGGCAGCGCTGGCTGGCGCGCAGCAGTTCGCCGATCCGCCCCGGCAGCCCGGCGGGCACCTGGGCCCAGTCAAACCGCCAACGCCAGTTGCCCTCGGTGGTGCCGGGGGTGTTCATGCGGTGGCGGCCGTCGAGGCCGAGGAAATCCTGCCAGGGGATGATGGCGGTGTTGGCGACCGAGGCCACGGCCTGCCGGATCAGCATCCAGGGCATGGTCTCCTCGGGGTGGCCGAAATAGGCGTAGACCCGCTCGCGGGTCGCGGGGTCGAGACTCTCGAACCAGCCCAGGGTAGTGTCGTTGTCGTGGGTGCCGGTGTAAACCATGTCCTCGCTGCGATGCAGGTGGCTGAGATAGGGATTCTCGGGATTGCCGTCGAAGGCGAATTGCAGGATCAACATGCCGGGCAGGTCGAACTCCCTGCGCAGGGCCTCCACCTCGGCGGTGATCGACCCCAGGTTCTCGGCGACCAGTTTCAGTTCAGGGTAGCGGCGCCGGACCGCCTGCAGCAGCTCGCGCCCGGGGGCCTCCACCCAGTGCCCCTCCCGCGCGGAGGTGGCGCTGGCGGGTATCTCCCAGTAGGCCTGCAGGGCGCGGAAGTGGTCTATGCGGGCGATGTCAAACTGCTTTGCCGCGGAGCCGAAGCGTTGCAGCCACCACTCGAAGCCGGTCTCGCGCAGCCGTTGCCAGTTGTACTGGGGGTTGCCCCAGAGCTGTCCCTCGGCGCAGAAATAATCCGGCGGCACCCCGGTGACCGTGATCGGCCGGCCCACCGCGTCCAGGTTGAACAGGTGCTGGTGCGCCCACACATCGGCGCTTTCAAAGTGCACATAAATAGGGATATCACCGAACAACTGCACCCCGCGCCGGTTCGCATAGTCGCGCAGTTCACGCCACTGGCAGTCGAACACGAACTGGCGGAAGCGAAATTCGCGCAGCCGCGGCGCCAGTTGGGTGGCGAGGGTGTCGCAGGCCCGGGGGTCGCGGTCCCGCAGGCCCGCTGGCCACTCGGCCCAGGAGTGCTCCTGCAGGTGCTGGCGGAAGGCGTGAAAACGCACGTAGTCCTCCAGCCAGAATCCGGCGCTTGCCAGGAAGT
>CAYTDW010000163.1:0-6371 GCA_964436585.1 uncultured Halioglobus sp.
TGGGCCTTGAGCAACTCGGCGATGGTCGGGTCCTCCTTCTTCAGGCCCTCCGGGGCGCCGGGCAGGCCCACCTTGGTCAGGCCGGTGCGCATGGGCGACTGGCCGGTGATAAAGGCGGCGCGCCCCGCAGTGCAGCTCTGCTGGCCGTACCAGTCGGTGAATACCGCGCCTTGCGCGGCGATGCGGTCAATATTCGGGGTCTTGTAGCCCATCATGCCCATGTTGTAGGCGCTGATGTTGAATTGGCCGATATCATCTCCCCAGATGACCAGGATATTGGGCTTGTCGGCGGCCTGTGCGAACTGCAGTGGCAGTATGACTGCCAGCACAGTGACGGCCCGGGTAAAAAGTATCTTCATATTCCAGCTCCCATCGGTTTGTAATTGGTATTTTCGGGTCGCGAGGAACATAGCAGAAGTCGGTTGCACTTCAAAGCAGCAGACCTCGCCAGGGGGACGTGAGCCGGACAAGGCGACAGACCGCGGTTGCCGTGGCAGCTATACTGCGAGCCTGCGGGGTTTGCATGGGTATTGCGAAACCCTTGACACTGGATAAATCGGGGGCCTGGACATGCGCGGTAAATCGGCGCCAGGTGGCGTGCCGGCCTGGCAGAAGCTGTTTCTGGAGCAACAGCGACTGGATTTTGCCTACCTGCGCGAGGTACAGCGCTGGTTTGCGCCGCTGGCGGAATCCCTGCCTGCGCAGCGAAGTCGTGCGGCAGTCCCGTCCCGGGAAGCACCCCTGCTGGTGGCGGTAACCGGTTGCCAGGGCTCGGGCAAAACCACCCTGTGCGCCTATCTCGCCGCGAGCCTGCAGGCGCAATTCGGCCTGTGCGCCCTGCCGCTGTCCCTGGACGACTTCTACCTCACCCGCGCCCGGCGCCTCGGGCTGGCCGCCACGGTCCATCCGCTGCTCGCCACCCGCGGCGTGCCCGGCACCCACGATATGGCCCTGCTCAACACCACCCTCGACCTGCTGCTGGCACCCACGGGAACAGACCCCGTGTCGGTACCGCGTTTCGACAAGGCCAGTGATGACCGGCGCCGGCGCTCCCTCTGGGACCGGGTGGAGGGCAGGCTCGATTTCGTGCTGCTCGAGGGCTGGTGCCTGGGCGCCCGGCCGCAATCGGCAGCGGAGCTGGCACGGCCTGTCAACGAACTGGAGCGACTGGAGGACCCGGATGCCTTCTGGCGGAAGTATGTGAACGAGGCTCTCAGGCGGGACTTTTTGCCCCTGTACGAGCGGGTGGACCAGTGGGTGATGCTGCAGGCCCCGTCCTTTGCCAGCGTGTTCCAGTGGCGCCTGGAGCAGGAGCACAAACTGGCGAGTAGCCCCGCCGCGGACAAGCGCGCGGTGATGACCGACGGGCAGGTCGCCCGCTTCATCCAGTACTACCAGCGGCTGACGCAGCACTGCCTGGAGGTGCTGCCACCGCTGGTCGATTACTTGTTTAGCCTGGATGAGCAGCGCCGGGTTGCGACGGGTCGACTGAAAGGGATAAGCACTGCCGCTACAGGGTCCAGCCCAAGTATTGCCTGATGCCCTGGCGCAGCCCGGCGATCCCGCTCGCACTTCCCGGCGGCCACAGGCCGGGGGTGAGCCCGTCCAATCCTGCGAGCGAACAGTTGGGCCAGCCGGCGTCGCGTATGCCGTGGATGAACCTGAGGTTGCGGAACCCGTCGAACCACTGGTGAAACTGGCGCAGGAACTGTTCCGGCGTCTTGCCCTGGCGGCGGCAGTGTTCCAGCGCTGCCGCGAGGCCCAGGACTTCCAGGGTATTGCGGCTGGCCTGCTGCAGCGGTGGATCGATTCCCTGCGCCGCCAGCAGGGCAGGTAAATCCGGCGCTGCCTGTTGCGCCAGTTGCGCTGCCGCCGCCAGCACAGCGCGCAGGGCTTCAAAGCAGGCCGGGTGATAGAACAGTGGCAACGCCTCCGGATTTGCGGCGGTAATGATTTTTGCTACTGCCGCGCCAGTGCCGAAGGGCGCGCGTTGCGAGTGGCGTGACGCCAGCTCGATGCAGTCGCCCGCCAACCGGATCACCGGGCCGGTCTTGGCGATTTTGTTCAGCAGGTAGAAATCCTCGCCGCCGGAGCGTTTCGGAAAGCCGCGCACTTGCGCGTAGCCTTCGAAGCTGACCGCCAGGGTGCTGCCGATGGTGTGGAAAGCGTACGGCGAGCCGGCGTACTCGAGTCCCCTCACGTAGTGCTGCAGTCGCAGCTCGTACAGCGCGGTGGCCAGGTTGCAGGCCTCATCCTCCCCCGGCGCATGCCAGAAAGGAAAGGTGGCGCCGGCAGCCCCGGCGGGCAGGTGCTCCAGTTGCCGGAAGTAGCCGGGTGGCAGCGTTGCATCCGCGTCGGTGCTGCAAATCCAGCGGCCGCCGATGGCGCCTTCGCTTATCCACTTGAAAGCCAGGTCACAGCCGTACTTGCGCGCCAGCCCCACGCCCTGGGCCGCCGGCAGCGGCCCCACCACTGTGTCGAGATCGAACAGGTACAGGTCGGCCCGGGCGGTCAACCCCCGCACGTCGTGACCGCTGCCGCCGGGGAGGGCGAGCACGGCAGCGCGCAGTTCGCGGTTGGCATCCGGGTCGGTGTCCGAGTCCGGGCGGTTCAGCACCAGTATGACCAGCACCCGGCCGGTACCTACGGGCAGATCCAGCAGGCGCTGTAACAGGTCGGCGGATTCGCGGTAGGCCGGCACCACCAGCGCGTTGTGCCAGTGCTGGTCCAGCCGCGGGGCATCCGGCAGACCCCGCTCGATATGGCGCTGCAGGTAGCGTTGGGCAGCGAGTCCGGCAGACACCCTGGGCAGCTCGCGGCGCAGGCCTGTCAGTGCAATGCCGCCTGGATCGGCAGGGCTGCGACAATGCCCGCCTCGATATCCAGCAGTTCATCCCAGCGCGCCGCGATTACCTGCGCGCCCAGGTACTTGCCGGCCAGATCGAGGAAGAGCTCATAGTGGCGCTCCTCCGAGCGGGCGATCGACAGGTAGAATTTTTTCAGCGCGCCCGCCGGCAGCGCCGCGGCCACCAGGGCGAAGCGCTCCGCCCCGCGGGCTTCGATGATGCTGGCGCTGAGCAAGCGGTCCAGCAGGTAGACCTCGCTTCCTGTGCGGATAGCGCCGCGCAGGGCCAGCACGTAGTGATCCTTGCGATCGGCTGCGGTCAGCAGTCCGCGGCGGTGAATCCACTTCACCACCTCCCGGTAATGGGTCAACTCCTCAACGGCCAGCTCCGCCACCGCCGCCACCAGCGCCACCCGGTCCGGGTAGTGAGACAGCATGGAGATCGCCATGCCCGATGCCTTTTTCTCGGCGGCGGCATGGTCGAGCAGGAAAGCATCGAAATCCGCCATCACCGCCTCGGTCCAGGCATGAGGCGTGGCATAGCGCAGGGGAGAGTCCGGCATCGGCAGATCGGCTCGCAGCACAGGGGCTGGTATTGAACTGTAAGTGAGTACCGAACACAAGGCGGGCTGCAGGGCCGCGGTTGCCGGGGTCGAGGCGCCCTATGCTAGACTTGATCCTCGCCCCAGGCCCAGGAAAAAATGAACCCATGATCATCAAGCCACGCGTTCGCGGATTTCTCTGCATTACCACTCACCCGGTCGGCTGCGAGGCCAACGTCAGGCGCCAGATCGACTATGTGAAATCCCGCGGCCCGATCGCGAATGGCCCGAAGCGGGTGCTGGTTATCGGGGCTTCCACCGGTTACGGCCTGGCCTCGCGTATCACTGCCGCCTTCGGCGCCGGCGCGGCCACCCTGGGAATCTTCTTCGAGAAAGAGGGTAGCGAGGCCAAGCCGGGCACGGCGGGCTGGTACAACAGCGCGGCGTTTCACCAGTTCGCCGCAGCGCAGGGCCTGTACGCGAAAAGCATCAATGGCGACGCCTTCAGTGACGAGATCAAGCGCAAGACCATCGAGACGATCAAGGCGGACCTGGGCCAGGTAGACCTGGTGGTGTACAGCCTGGCCGCCCCGCGGCGGCAGCACCCGGTCACTGGCGTGATCCACAACTCGACCCTCAAGCCGATCGGCGCGCCCGCCACCCAGAAAGGCGTGAATACCGACAAGGAACAGGTGCAGGATTTCCATCTCGAGGCCGCCAGCCAGGAGGAGATCGACAACACCGTGGCGGTGATGGGCGGTGAGGACTGGCAGATGTGGATAGACGCGCTGGATGCAGCCGGCGCCCTTGCGGACGGCGCGAAAACCACCGCCTATACCTATATCGGTGAGAAGCTGACCTGGGATATCTACTGGCACGGCACCATCGGCGCCGCCAAGAAGGACCTGGACAAGCGCGTCGTCGATATCCGCAAGCGCCTGGCGGCGAGGGGCGGGGATGCGCGGGTAGCGGTGCTCAAGGCCGTGGTCACCCAGGCCAGCGCCGCGATTCCCGCCATGCCAATCTACCTGGCGCTGCTGTTCAAGGTGATGAAAGAGCGCGGCGTTCACGAGGGTTGCATCGAGCAGGTGGACGGCCTGTTCCGCGATTCCCTCTACGGCAGCGATCCCTACCTGGACGAAGAGGGTCGCCTGCGGGCGGACCGCAAGGAACTCGACCCCGCCGTCCAGGCCGCGGTGGCGGCACTGTGGGAGCAGATCAATACCGATACCCTGCGCCAGCTTTCGGATTTCGACGGCTACAAGCGCGAATTCCTCCAGCTGTTCGGCTTCGAGGTGGAGGGCGTGGATTACGAGGCCGACGTCAACCCCGACGTCGCCATTGCCAACCTGGCCTGAGGCGATGCTCGAGCACGGGGTGCCCTTTCGCCTCAACGCCCGGGTGCGGCGGCTGGTGGCGCCCAACCCCGGGGTGATGACCGGCGCCGGCACCAACACCTACCTGTTGGGCAATGACGAGGTGGCGGTGCTGGATCCGGGCCCGGCCATCCCCGCCCACATCGACGCCATCCTCAAAACCGCGGGCGAGCGGATTCGCTGGATCGTCTGTACCCATACCCACCCGGACCACTCCCCCGCCTGGCAGGAAGTGGCCAGGGCCACCGGCGCGCAGGTGATCGGCGCCTTGCCGGCGGATGACATGTTCCAGGACAACACCTTCGCTCCGGCGCGTGAACTGCAGCACGACGATCTGTTGGCCACGCCGGAGTTCACCTTGCGCGCGGTGCACACCCCGGGTCATGTCAGCAACCACTTCTGCTTTTTCCTCGAGGAGGAGGGCATGCTGTTTGCCGGCGACCACATCATGAACGGCTCCACTGTGGTGATCATTCCACCCAGCGGCGATATGAAAGCCTATATCGAGTCACTGCAGTTGCTGCTGCGCTACCCCCTGCAATTCATCGCCCCGGGGCACGGGGAAGTCATGGAGGATCCCCGCGGCGTGGTGGAATGGCTGGTGAACCACCGCCTCAAGCGCGAGGGCAAGGTCGTCAGCGGCCTGGCGCAGCTCGGCCGGGTGTCGCTGGATGAGCTGGTTGCGCTGGTGTATGACGACGTTGCCACCAGCCTGCACAAGATGGCCAAACTCTCCCTGGCGGCACACCTCATCAAGCTGCGGCAGGAAGGGCGCGCAGTGCACCATGCGTCTGATGACAGTTGGGAGCCTGCCTGAGCGGAGCGGGCGCTTGGGATTTCCAGCTGGCCAGTTGCCCGCGTTCTCCTGTCCGCATTAACTCGCATGCACCCTGACCCCACCATACCCGCCAACAACCCCCGCCTGCCCAACGCCATCTGGGCACTGGGGTTGGTCAGCCTGCTCATGGACGTCTCCTCCGAAATGGTGCACAGCCTGTTGCCGGTGTTCCTGGTGACCGCCGTCGGCGCCAGCGCCCTGACCGTCGGCCTTATCGAAGGGCTGGCCGAAGCCCTCGCGCTGGTCGTCAAGGTATTCTCCGGCACCCTCAGCGATTTCTGGGGCCGGCGCAAGGGCCTGGCGGTCATCGGCTACGGCCTGGGGGCGCTCAGCAAGCCGCTGTTTGCGCTGGCGCCCGGCGTGGGGATGGTGCTGGCGGCCCGCCTGATCGACCGCACGGGGAAGGGCATTCGCGGCGCCCCGCGGGATGCCCTGATTGCCGACCTCGCCCCGGCGGACAGGCGCGGCGAGGCCTTTGGCCTGCGGCAGTCGCTGGACTCGGTGGGCGCCTTTCTCGGTCCCTTGCTGGCGGTGGGCCTGATGCTGCTCTGGGCCAACGATTTCCGCGCGGTGTTCTGGGTGGCCGTGGTCCCGGGCCTGCTCGCCGTGCTGGTACTGGTGGTGGGTGTAAAGGAACCCGCCCATGCCCGCCCCGGCCGCGGCATCAACCCGATCCGGCGCGAGAACCTGCAGCGCCTCTCCCGTGCCTACTGGAGCGTCGTGATCCTGGGGGCATGTTTTTCCCTGGCGCGATTCAGCGAGGCCTTCCT
>CAYTDW010000164.1:0-6365 GCA_964436585.1 uncultured Halioglobus sp.
AGATCGTGTCGTTCCCCCAGCTCCTGCAGGTAGAGCAGGTCATCCCGCGACAGGGTGCTGCCGGTGGGGTTGTGCGGGGAGTTGATCATCACCAGGCGGGTCCTGGGCGACAGCGCGGATTCGATCCGCTCCCGGTCGAGCGCGAACAGCGGCGCCGCCAGGGGTACGTGGACTGCCCTGCCTCCCGCCAGTTCAATCGCCGGCTGGTAGCTGTCGTAACAGGGGTCCATCACGATCACCTCGTCCCCGGCGCGCACGCAGGCCATGACCGCGCAGAAGATGCCCTCGGTCGCCCCCGGCACCACGGTGATTTCGGTGTCGGGGTCGCATTCGATGCGGCGGTGCAGCGCCAGTTGGGCCGCGATCTGCTGGCGCAGGTGCATGACGCCCGCCATGGGGGCGTACTGGTTATGCCCTGCCATGACATGTCGGGCCATCGCTTCCCGCAGGGTTTCGGGTGCATCGAAATCGGGAAACCACTGGGACAGGTTGAGGGCGCCGCACTCGGCTGCCAGAGCGGACATGCGGGTGAATATGGTGGTGCCGACAGCGGGCAGCTTGCTTTCGATCAATCGCTTTTCCATTTTCGTGTGGCCACCTGCACTTTCGGGTTTCGCTGCGCCTGCGCTCGGGAAGGTCTATCCTTGTCGGCAGGCGGAATGCGCTGACGATTCTGCCAGATTTCACCGACAATGACCCGTCAACACTGCAGCGGAGTACCCCGAGCATGGCCCTGCCAGATCCGGCGCGCAAGGTTTCACTGGAGGACAAATATGCCCTGGATACGGCGCGGGCATACATGACCGGCATCGAGGCGCTGGTGCGCCTGCCCATATTGCAGCACCAGCGCGATGTGGAGCGCGGGCTCAACACCGCCGCGTTCATCTCGGGTTACCGCGGCTCGCCGCTGGGCGGGGTGGACCAGGCCCTGTGGAAGGCAAAGCCCTGGCTGCAACAGCACAATGTGCACTTCCAGCCGGGCGTGAACGAGGACCTTGCCGCCACCGCGGTGTGGGGCAGCCAGCAGACCAACCTGTTTGCCGGGGCCCGTTACGACGGCGTGTTCGGCATGTGGTATGGCAAGGGCCCCGGGGTCGATCGGAGCATGGACGTGATCAAGCACGCCAATGCCTTCGGCACCTCGAAATTCGGCGGCGTACTGGCGGTGGCGGGGGATGACCACGCGGCGAAATCCTCGACCCTGCCGCACCAGTCCGAGCACATGTTCATCGGCGCCTCGGTGCCGGTGTTGAGCCCGGCCAACGTGCAGGAAGTCCTGGACCTCGGTGTGTTCGGCTGGGAGTTGTCGCGCTACAGCGGTTGCTGGGTGGCGCTGAAGGCGATCACTGAAAATATGGATTCCGCCATCTCCGCCGATATCGATCCGCACCGCGTCAATATTGTCATCCCCGAGGACTTCGCCCTGCCGGCGGACGGCGTGCACGCGCGCTGGCCGGACAAGCCGCTGGAACAGGAATTGCGGCTCAACAAGTACAAAATCTACGCGGCCCGGGAGTTTGCCCGGGTCAACGGCCTCAACCGCATCGTGATCGACAGCCCCAATCCCCGCTTCGGGATCATTACCACCGGCAAGGCCTACCTCGACGTGATGCAGGCGCTGGAGGACATGGGTATCACCGGGGCTGTGGCGGCCGAGATCGGCCTGCGGGTTTACAAGGTGGGCATGCCCTGGCCGCTGGAGCCGCGCGCGACCCACGAATTCGCCGAGGGCCTGGAAGAGATCCTGGTGGTGGAGGAAAAGCGCTCGATCGTTGAGGACCAGCTCACGGGCCAGCTCTACAACTACCCGGTGGCGGGCCGGCCGCGGGTGATCGGCGAGTTCGACGAAAATGGCCGCGACCTGCTGCCCAACCTGGCGGAGCTGACCCCGGCCATGGTGGCGCTGGCGATCGCCAGCCGCATCCGCCGCTTCTACCGCTCCGAGACCATGGATGAACGCATTCGCTGGATCGAGCGCAAGGAGGCATCGCTGGCGGTGCCCAGGGATATCATCGAGCGCGTGCCCCACTTCTGCTCCGGCTGCCCGCACAACACCTCCACCCGGGTTCCCGAGGGCAGCCATGCCATGGGGGGCATCGGCTGTCACTACATGGCCACCTGGATGCCCGACCGTGAGACCGACACATTTACCCAGATGGGCGGCGAGGGCGCCACCTGGATCGGGCAAGCGCCATTCACGGATACCAAACACGTGTTCCAGAATCTCGGGGATGGTACCTATTTTCACTCCGGGATCCTGGCGATTCGCGCCGCCGTGTCCGCCGGGGTGAACATCACCTACAAGATACTGTACAACGACGCCGTGGCCATGACCGGAGGCCAGCCCATCGACGGCACCCTCGAGGTCGGGGACCTGATCTACCAGCTGCGCGGCGAGGGCGTGGGCCGCATCGCCCTGGTGAGCAACGATCCCGATCGCTGGCGCGGCCAGTTCGGCGCGGTGCCGGGTTACAGCCTGCACCATCGCGACGAACTCGATGCGCTGCAGAAACAGCTGCGGGAGTACCCGGGCACCTCGGTGATCATTTACCAGCAGACCTGCGCGGCGGAGCTGCGGCGACGCCGCAAGAAGGGCCTGGTGGAAGATCCCGCCAAACGCCTGTTTATCAACGACGAGGTGTGCGAGGGCTGTGGTGACTGCAGTATCAAGTCGAACTGCCTGTCGGTGCTGCCAAAGGATACGCCCCTGGGGCGCAAGCGGCAGATCGACCAGAGCGCCTGCAACAAGGACTACAGCTGTGCCAACGGTTTCTGTCCCAGTTTTGTCACGGTGCTCGGTGGCAGCCTGAAAAAATCCACGGTGCCGATGGCCGACGTCGACCGCCTGTTCGATACGCTGCCCGAGCCCGTGCTGCCCACCCTGGAGCGACCCTGGAATACGGTGGTCACCGGGATCGGCGGTACCGGGGTACTGACCGTGACCGCGCTGATAGCGATGGCTGCCCATATTGAAGGCAAAGGCTGCGCCACCATGAACCAGACTGGCCTCGCCCAGAAATTCGGTGCGGTGGTGAGCCATGTGCGGGTCAGTGCGCGGCAGGATGACATCAGGGCGGTGCGGATCCCCGCCGGGGAGGCCGACCTGCTGCTGGGCTGCGACCTCGTGGTCACAACGACCTACGAGTCCATGGGCAAGGTCGCCCATGGCCGCACCCATGCGGTGGTCAACAATGCCGAAGTGCCGACGGCGGCTTTCATACTCGACCCGGATGCGAAATTCCCGACCCGGGCGATGCAGGACAAGATTCTGGCGGAGGTGGGAGAACGGGGCACCCACTTCCTGGATTCCACCCGCATCGCCACGGCGCTGCTGGGGGATTCCATCGCCGGCAACCTGTTCCTGCTGGGCTTCGCCTGGCAGCGGGGCCTGGTGCCAGTCTCCGCGGCGGCGCTGGAGGAGGCCATTGCCATCAATGGCGTGTCGGTGGATTTCAATCGCCTGGCATTTTTATGGGGCCGGCGCTATGCCCACCAACCGGCGCAGGTCATGCAGTTGCTGGATCCGGCGGACGATCCGCCGGTGACGCCCTCCCTGGCGGAGGTGATAGCGGACCGGCAGCGGCGGCTCACTGGCTACCAGGATGCGACCTATGCTGACCTCTATCTGGAGCAGGTGGCCCGGGTGCGCTCGTTGGACCCGCGCGCAGACGAGCCGGACTCCATCACCATGGCCGTGGCACGCCAGTTGTATCGCCTGATGGCCTGCAAGGACGAGTACGAAGTGGCCCGCCTGTACAGCGACGGGGAGTTTTTGCGCAAGCTCGAGAGCCGCTTCGAAGGGGATTTTGAATTGCGCTTCAACCTGGCGCCGCCGCTGTTGTCAAAGCGCGACCCGAACACGGGCCACCTGATCAAGCGGGAATTCGGGCCCTGGGTGATGCGGGCATTTTCCCTGCTGGCGCGGTTGCGCTTCCTGCGCGGCACGGCGTTCGATATTGTCGGCTACAGCGCCGAGCGCCGCCGCGAGCGCGCCGATCTGCAGGAATATCGCCAACTGCTGGACACCCTGCTCGCCGGCCTGGATGAGTCGAACTATGCGGTGGCGCTGGAACTTGCGCGGCTGCCGGCGAAACTGCGGGGTTTCGGCCATGTGAAGGATCGCAACCGCGAGCTGCTGGCGCCGCGCCGGGAGGAACTGTTGCGGGAATTTCGCGGCGAGACGGCCGCGGACATGGTGAAGCTGGTTGACGTCGGCTAGTACTGTGTTGCAGAAAAAAGGTATTGCGCGGGCCTGTTACGCGTTGTGTGCGATAGCAGACAGACCCGGTCGGGCAGTATCCGTAAATTGAGCACTTGCTTGCAGGTAAAGACACCAAACCGGAGGTATCTATCATGAAATTACTGAATACAGGCAGCACAGCCCTGGCCATCGGGGCTTTACTTGTGGCGCTCGCGGCTTGCGCCCCGAAGGAGGGGCCCGCTGAGGAGGCGGGCAAGAAGGTCGACCAGAGTATGGAGCAGTTAGGCGAGAATATCGAAGCGGCCGGCGAGAAAATCCAGGATACCGCGGAGGGTAAAGCTGAATAATTCGGCTGTCTAAATATTCTCAGGCGGTGGGACTAATACTGGAAACGTAGGAGAGCTTAATGAAAAAGGAATTTGAAGAGGTCAGCAGGGAACAATTGATGGCGGATTTCAGGACAGTGGTCGCGGATGCGGAAGCACTGCTCAAAGCCACGGTCAATCACGGCGGGGAGGAACTGGCCGGGGTGCGCAGCAGGGCCGAAGAATCCATCACGGCGATGAAGGCCAAAATGGCCGAAGAACAGGCCGCTGTATTCACTCTGTCCAGAGATGCTGCCAAGGCAGCAGACGCGTACGTCCACCAGTACCCCTGGACAGCGATTGGCGTCGCCGCCGGCGTCGGGCTGGTGGTTGGCCTGCTCAGTAATCGCCACTAGCCGTACCCTGTCGTGGCAACTAGCGAACCCAGTGTGGCCAGGGGATTGTTCGATTCGCTGACCGGCCTTGCATCCACCGTTGTTGCGATTATCCACACCCGCCTTGAGCTGCTCTCCACGGACCTGGAGGAAGACCAGGCGCATGTCCTTTCGCTGCTGGGTCAGACGCTGGCAGCCCTTTTCCTGCTGGGAGTGGGTGTGGTACTGGCGACAATCCTGCTGGTGCTCGCCTTCTGGGACACACACCGTCTGCTGGTGCTGGGTGTGCTGGCCGGACTGTTTCTGACAGCGGGTCTGGTACTGGGAGCTGCTGCGCTGTACAAGGCGCGCAACAAGCCGAGGCCCTTTGCCGCGACCTTGGCTGAACTGTACAAAGACCGGCAACAGCTCGTCACCCGATTGTGAACCAGAAACTGATCCTGGTAGCCGAGAAGCGTGAGCGCCTTATCAGCCGGGCAGCCGCCCAACGCAGCGCGCTGGGCAGGGAAATCGAGCCATGGCGTGTGCCGTTGGCGTTGACCGACCGGGGGCTGGTTGCGCTGCGTTATATCAGAAGCCACCCCAGATGGATGGTTGGTGGTGTGGTGTTGTTTGCGCTACTGCGACCTCGCATCGCCGGCAAATGGCTGGGGCGTGCCTTGCTGTCGTGGCAGGTGCTGGGGAAATTGCGCAGCAGCATGCGGGCATCCGAATTCGCCCGCTAAGCCAATGCGCTCCCGCCCACATTGCCTCCCCCGCCATTGGCAGCTCGATCAAGGCTGGCTTTCAGACCACCTCCGTGTCGCGTATCAGCGCGTGATCATGCCGCGGGTGTTGCGTTTATGAAGCAGAAATGTATGTATCAATCGATGGTAGGTCTGACCGCTTCCTGCCTATTGCTACTGATTGCCTGCACGACACTGCCACAGATATCACCAAAGCACGCAGGGCACGCCGCATCACCGGTAACTATGACCGATAGCGATGGGCCGATTTCGGTGGAGCGTAGCGCAGCGATTATTGATGTGCTGAAGGCGCGCGGGGCATCGAGTAATTTTCTCGATCTGCACCTGGCAATCGAGGAGGCCATCGTCGACAGCCCGCTGACCACGGGCAATCGGGTCGAGTTGTTGCAGGACGGGCCGCTAACGTATCAGGCCATGCTCGAGGCGATCAACGCCGCTACCGATCACATCAACCTTGAAACCTATATCCTCGATGATGACGAAGTCGGGCAACGTTTTGCCGCAGCTCTCGTTGCGCGTCAGCAGCAGGGCGTGAAGGTCCATCTGATCCACGACAGCGTTGGCACGCTGGCCACGCCAAGCCGGTTTTTCAGCGAGCTTGAAGCCAATGGGATACGGGTGCTTGAGTTCAATCCGGTCAACCCCTTGACGGCCAGCGAGGGATGGGAATTGAACTCGCGCGACCATCGCAAGCTCCTGATCGTCGATGGACGCGTTG
>CAYTDW010000165.1:0-6357 GCA_964436585.1 uncultured Halioglobus sp.
AGGAGGACCGCTTCCGCGAGACACCGGAAAGTCTGCGCCGCCTGAACGACATAGGCCGACCCGCCCAAGGACACGAATGTGCACAGTCAGTGCAATGTCTACCCCAACCAGGTCGAGGCCGCCCTGATGGCGCACGAGACCGTGGTCATGGCGGCGGTAGTCGGCATTCCGGATGCGGAGTGCGGCGAGTGGGTGCATGCGGAGGTGGTACTGCGCGGCGACGCCGATGTGGCAGCGGAGGACCTGCGCCGGTTCCTCGAGCAAAGGCTGGCTGCCCATAATATCCCCAGGACCATCAACTTCGCGCAGGCGCTGCCGCTGAGCCCGGTGGGCAAGGTATTGCGCCGTGTCGTACGGGAAAAAAGCCGTCAGCAGTTCGAGAGTCATACCTAATCAAATTACCCGAGGTCAGCCGATGCCTGTAACAAAAGCCCATTCGTCTCCCGGGGCGAAACCCAGAAAGCCACGACTGCTGAATGTCGTGCGCAAACGCCAGGCCGGGGCTGTGAAGGCCAGGGGCATCTTCGGCGGCTACCGCAAGCGCACCATGACTGCCTGGGAGTTTGCCGGCAGCCTCCGCGAACTGGCCCCTCAGGCTTCCGACATTTACCGGATCTGGGGCAAACAGGTGATGGATCCCGGCTTCCGTGAGGAACTGATGCTGGCGGTGGCGAAGTTGAACGATTGCCGCTACTGCACCTGGGGCCACCACGAGTGGGCATACCTGTCAGGCGTGCCGGAGGAGGAACTTGCACAACTGGAAAATATGGACGCCAAGGGTTTCGACCGTGGCAAATGGGTAGCCATCTCGTATGTGCGGGCGCTGGTGTCCGCCAATTACGCCGAGGTGTCACCGGAGTTGCTGGCGGAGCTGAAGGAGTACTACAGCGAGCGCGAAATCGAGGAGATAGCGCTGGTCGCCCGGGTGATGGATATCGCCAACCGCGGCGCCAATACCTGGGACGCGATGCGTTCCCGCATGAAGGGCAATCCCGCCAACGACAGCCACCTGCTGGATGAGATCGTGCTGAGCGGCGTGTTCTGGTCCGCGGCGCCCCTGGTCATCCTGCTGCTGGCGCGCGAGGCGAAGCGGCCCTACCGGGAGATGTGGAAGAGCATGCTCGACTACGTGAAGAACGACGAGCAGAAGCCGCAGAGTGCGGCCTGAGCGAGTGGGTCAAGCGGGGCCGGCTATCGGTCCCGGCGGGGGAACTACGGGAGCCGTTTGAAAGCGCTGACAATCAGCACCACCAATATCACCGAAGATACCGTCATGATCGTCGCCATCGTCAGTACCTGCGCATTATCGGCAAACACATCCCCGGCGATCAACATCGAAATACTGCCATTGCGCGCGTAGGTCATGATGCCCAGCGCACGCCGGTTGCGCCTGTCCGGACCGCCCGCCAGGTATCCGGCCGCGAAAGCGAGGACGAAAAACAGCAGGCCGGCCAGCAGTGCGCTGGATTGTAGCGCCACTATCTCCTGAAAGTTGACGTAGATCAGCAGGACAATCACCCCGTACAGCAGGAACATCGCCAGGTGATGGGCGAAGGGGCTGATGCGGGCTGCGCGCTTCGGGTAGAAGCGGTTGAGGAGCAGGCCGACACAGATCGGCAGGGCCACTACCAGCAGCAATTTGACCACCAGTGCGCCGGTGTCAATTTCAGCGTGTGGCACCACCAGTGGCAGCAGCAGGGGCACCACGGCAACCGTGAAGAACAGCAACAACACCAGCAGGCCGAAAGCGAACGCAGTGTTGCCCCCGATCATCTGTACGAATTTGGGCCCGCCTTCGGTGCCGGCGGCGATGGCATAGACCACGATGCCGATCCGCAGTCCCTCGTGCATCGGGATCAGGCTGGTTAGGGCAACGGCCAGCAGCGGCACCAATACAAGATTGACCAGCAGCGATTTGGTGACCAGGCCCCGATCCCGCAGCGAACCGACGATCTCCCGCACGGTGAGGTCCAGCCCCAGGCTGAACATGGCAGCCACCAGGAACAGGGCAACGAGGGGACCGGCGGCCTGGCTTAACAGCTCGTTCATACTCGTCGGTTCCCGCTCACGCCCCGTAGGTCTTGCGCAGGTACTCTATCACGTCCTTTGACTGGTACATCTCGACGCCGGTATTGGGGTCGAAGATGTAGGGCATGATGATGATGCCCGTGCGCTGCAGGAACTTGCGCCGGTTTTCCGTCCCGGGCATGTAGTTTTTCATCTTTTCATGGCGTATTTCCGGCGGGTAGTAGTCGGAGTGGCCGCCGGGGGTCTTGCCGCAGTTGTGCAGCAGGTACTTGATCTCCAGCTCGCACAGCACTTCGCGCGCCAGCCTGGAATAGGGGCTGGCCTCGAAGGAGTAGAGCTCCAGGCGCTTCTGCGCGGGCTTGTTGGGGACAGCGTACATGCCGCCGAACTTCGCTCGCGTCAACGATGCCAGGGTCGAGGTCAGGATCCGGCGTTCGGGGACCGGCTCACCTTCCAGGGCGTACTGTTCGTACAGATATTTCACGATGGCTTCCGAGTCGTGCAGCTTGACCCCGGTGTTGGGGTCGTGCAGGAAGGGTATCTTTTTCTCGCCGCTGAGCTTTTGCAGGCGCGCCACATGGCGTTTGGCCCCCTTGGGGATCGGGTAGATCATCGCGTCCAGGTCCAGCTCCGTGAGCGCCTCGCGCACATGACGGCAGTAGGGGCAGTACTCCGCCTCGAACAGTTCCAGGGTCTTCGCCGGCACTCCGCGGTTGCCTTTTACCATCAGGCCACGGTTGACCCGCAGCAGTGAGGTGCCCATGGACGCTACGGCCCTGGCGACGGTCAGTGGGTCAGTCATGGTGTATTCCTCGAGGATTCAAGAGCCATAGGTTTTGCGCAGGTAGCGCTGGATGTCGGCGGACTCGTACATGGCGGCCCCGGTATTGGGGTCGACCAGGTAGGGGATCATAACCTTGCCACCGCGTTCCGCCAGCAGTTTGCGGTTTTTGGTCTCGGGAGTATAGCCGCGTTTGTGGCGAAGCTTGGGGGGCAGCCACTCCTCCGGCTTTCCCGGCGCCTTGCCGACGTTGTGCAGCAGGAATGGCAATTCCAGCTCGCACAGGGTCTCGCGCACCAACCGGGCGAAGGGGCTGGATTCAAAGGAATACAGCTCCAGCGGCTTTTTCGGCGCCGAGCCGGGGTTGGCGAACATGCCCTTGCCGCCGCGCAGCAGGGTCGCGTTCAGGGATGACTTGATGCCCAGGGGCGGAATTTTCGCGCCCTTGGGGCCATACTCCTGGTACAGGTGCTTTACGATTGCCTCGGATTCATGAAGGCTGGAACCCGTATTGGGGTCGATCAAAAACGGCACCTGGACCTTGCCTGCAACCGCGACCAGCTGCTCCCTGAAGCGATTGCCTTTTTTCGGGATCGGATAGATCAGCGCATCCAGGTCCAGCGCGGTCAGGGCCTCGCGCACATAACGGCAGTACGGGCAGTACTCCGCTTCGTACAGCTCCAGGGTTTTCTTCGGCAGTTTGCGATGGCCGATGGCAATCGACCCCCGGGTGGGCCGCAACAGAGACGAACCCAGCGAAACCACCCCCTTGATAGTATTTGCCATTCCCTCTAGCTCCTGTATGTGCGGTAGGACTTTCCATGCCTTCAATCTAGCAGCTGGTGTGCGGTCCCACCCCCCCCAAGAGGTGGGGCAAGGCTGTCTGCTGGGGGGCTCCGCCGGCTCGCGTCGGCAGTGAACTGTTGCGGAGGGCCGTTGTGACGCTGGTGACAAGGGCTGTTAGACTCTCGGGCAATATGAATAAGTATGCCCATGACCCGAGGTTGATCCTCAAGGCCACCGCCCCCCGGGCTTCCCGCTCTTTGCTCTACCGGGAGCGGCTGGGCCTGAATCGCGGTAACCAGAGCGACCGTGTCCTGATCGCGCTGCAGGCAGCCGTGGGCTATGGCAAGACCTCCCTGCTGTTGCAGTGGCGGCGGGAGGCACTGGAGTCCGGGGCGATCGTGGCCTGGCTCACCCTGGATGAGCACGACGATGCCGCGAGCTTCGTGCGCGGCCTCGAGGTGGCCCTGAGCATAGGCAGCGGCGCGGGCAATTTTGTGCGCGAAACCGGTGTCGCACCCGTCCGGCACGAAGGGGAGCTGGAGGCGCTGACGGCCTGGTTGGCGGAGGTGGCCGGTATGGCGGTCGACGTGGACCTGATCCTCGACGATGCCCATGCCCTCCCGGCGGCAACCGCCAGCATCCTGCTGATGTATCTCTTGCTCAACGCGCCCGCCAACCTCAGGGTGATTCTGGCCTCGCGGCGCGCACTGCCACTGGATTTCGCCGAATTGATCGCAAGCGGACGCCTGCTGCACCTTCATGCAGACGACTTGCGCTTTACCCTGGAGGAGACTGCCCAGGTGTTGGAGGCCGGTCCGGCCTCGGGCATCGACAAGGATTCCTGCGTGCGCCTCTACGAGTTGACGGAGGGCTGGCCTCTCGGGGTGCAACTGGCCATGTCCAGCGTGATGAAGCGGGGCAACCTGAAGGAGGCCATCGCCGGGTTCTCCTCCCGCAGCGGCGACCTGCAGCACTATTTCATGGAAGTGCTGGTCAACCGGCTGCCGGTGGAGGAGGTCATGTTCCTGGTGGACATCGCCTGCCTCGACCGGGTGCATCCCGAGCTGTGCCAGTGCCTGACCGGGAACGACCACAGCGCCGCCATGCTCGCCCGGCTGCGCGATGCCACGCCGATTTTCCAGGACATGGCCAGCGGCGACTGGGTGAGGATTCACCCCATTGCCCGTGAGTTTCTCAATGAGCGGTTTGAACGCCTGCCGCCTGAGCACCGGCGGCGATTGCATGCCCGCGCCGCGCACTGGCTGGCGGAGCGTGAGCTGTTCGAGGAGGCCGCGCCGCATGCCCGCCTCGCGGGGGACGAGGCCTTCGCCTTCGACCTCGTCGAGCGCTGCCTGTACGGCATCATCACCCAGGGCAGGGTGTCGCGGGTGCTGGAGTGGCTGGATCACCTGCCGCAGGAGGAAGTCCGGCGGCGGCCCCAGCTGTGCATCGCCGCGGGCTGGGCCCTGGCCCAGGGCGAACGGCACGCCGAGGCGGCCGCGCTGGTGGCCCCGATCATGGCGGACGTCGGGGCGGACCCCGCCCGGCGCTGCGAGGCGGCGGAGATCTGTGCCACGGCGGCATTTTTCGACGACGATTTTGACCGCCTGCGTGACTATATTTCCCCCTGGCGGGTTTCTCTGCAGAATCAGCCGACCCACCAGCAAATAGTCGGTACCAACCTGGCGGCCGCGCTTGAGCTGTTCCATGGCACGCCGGAAAATGCCAATCACCTGCTGCAGCGGTTGCGCAAGTTCCCGCGCTCCGCAGACCTCAGTTACGCCCAGGGCTGGTCCGGTTGGCTGTCCGGTTTCACCTACCTGTGGGAGGGGCAGGTAAACCTCGCGGAGGAAGTCCTGCGGCCCGCCCTGTCGCGGGCGGAGGCGGAATCCGGGCGGCGCAGCCCGGTCGCGGCGATGCTGGCGGCGACCCTGGCGGCCGTGCTGTGGGACCGCGAACAATTCGCCGAAGCCGGTCTGCTGCTGGCTGACCGGCTCGACGTGCTAGAGCGGCATGCGCCGCCGGACGCCGTCATCCATGGTTACCTGACGGCCGCGAGGCTGGCTGACAGCGCGGGGGCACAGAGCAAGGCCCACGACCTGATCGAGCAGCTGCGGGCGATCGGCGATACCCGCGGCCTGCCCCGGTTGTGTGTCGCCAGCCTGGGGGAGGAAATCCGCATACTTGCGCTGCGCCAGCAGGACCGGGCCTGCCAGGCAAGAATGGCTGCGCTGGAGCTGTTGGAACAGCGACAGGCAGGATGCTGGGGGATACTACAGCCCCTGGTGTCACTGCAAATTGGTATCGCCCGCGCCTATGCGGCGATCGTCAGTTCACACTGGGAGTCGGTGTCCCCGCTACTGGATAGCGTGGACCCGCTGGCGAAGCGGTTACGACGGGTGCGCGACGCTGTACAGGTACAACTGCTAAGGTCACTGGCAGGTCGGCAGCGGGGGGAGAACTGCCAGCAGATGATTGACGAGGCCGCAAGCCTGGCTGAAGCACTGGGGCTGGGCCGCGTGCTGGCCGATACCTATCCCGGCTTCGCCCAGGGGGTCCCGGTGACTGCCGGGCAGGCTTCCGGGACGAAGGCGGCATCCTCCGGGCACACGCTCCCGCCGGATGGAGTCGGCCAGCGGGGCCGGGAGCAGCCCCGGGTACTGCCCAACGCGCTGTTGACCCCGAAAGAAACCGAGGTGTTGCAGTTACTGGCGGCCAACCTCTCCAACAAGACCGAGATCTTCCCTGACAAGACCCGCCGC
>CAYTDW010000166.1:0-6344 GCA_964436585.1 uncultured Halioglobus sp.
GGACTGGTCGCAAAATTCGTCGAGCGAGGAACATGCCGTATCTGGCGAGTCGATACATATCGCACATTTGAGGTCGGGAAGCAGCGGAATGATCTCGTCCACCGCAGTTGTGACACTGGAATGAAAAAACAACCATTTGGTATTCACATAGGCCATGTACTCGGCATTGGAGGAGGCGGAATTGCGCACATTGACAGGCACCCACGCACCGCCGGCTCGGTAGACAGACATGATGCAGACAACCGCGACGGGCTCGTTCGGTGAAAAAACCGCGATCGAGTCACCCACTTCAAATCCCGCGGCATATAGGCCGCAGGCGATAGCTGTCGAAATTTTCCTGGTTTCATTAAATGTATATTTTTTGCCGTTTCCCTCGACAAAAACACTGTCCCCGCAGCTCAGGGCGCCGCGGTCAAAATAGTCGATCGGTCGCATTTTGATTCCCCATAATTTGCAATCCCTGTAGCGCCGCGATTGCACGCAAACCGTGCAGCCTCACAGAAAACGATGTTGATCGATGTATTTCCACGCCGCACCACCCGGTTGGGTAGTTTTAAGTCATCTCGCGATCGACTATTATCATCTGTGTTCGTTGCCTTGTCTCATCGGGCACACCAGGCGAGCAAGCGCAACGTCTGGGCTTGCATATTATTACGACGGAGAGGCTCATGAGTAGCTTGAATGCAGTTGGTAATAAAAGAAATTTCTGGGCTGTGCTGCCGGTGCTCCCCGCACCCGAACTCACCGCCCTGGCGCAACTGTATGAAAATCTTGGCTTTGAGGGCGTCTTTTGCGCCCAGGTCTACGGCCCGCCGTTTGTTCCACTGGCGGCTGCAGCCACCGTCACCACTACCCTCAAACTCGGGACCGGGGTAGCCATCGCAGCGGCCAGAAGCCCGATGGATACGGCGATGGCCGCGATTGATCTCGACCGCATCAGCCAGGGCCGGCTGCTTCTGGGGCTGGGGAGCAGCATATCCAGCTGGACTACAGGCATATTCGGCACTCCTGAGATAAAGCCCATAGCGCACCTGCGCGATACAATAGCAGCCATCCGCCACATAGAGGCCGGGGCACACCTGGGGCTGAAGCCCTACCATGGCACCTATTTCAATGCCAGTTTCGAAGCAATGCTGCAGCAACCCCCCCCCTATCGAAAAAGAATTCCCATTATCGTCGCTGCCTTGCGCGAAGCCATGGTGCGCCTGGGCGCCGAGATTGCAGACGGCATATCGGGACACCCCATGTGGTCCATAGACTGGACAGTTAAGCAGATGATGCCGCTATATCTGGAGGAACTGGCCAAACATGGACGCGACCGCAAGGACGTCACGGTAAGCATCTGGCCCTGGGTGGCAATCAACGATAACAGGGCCGAAGCCATCGAGGATGCCCGATCCAGTATTGCCTACTACGCCAGCGCCAAACAGTATGAAACTTTTTTTGAGGCACATGGATTCCTCGCGGAAGCGCTCGCGTGCCAGGCCGGGATCGAGCTGGACCGCGATATTTCGTCGTTCAAGGACAACGTCAGTGACGCAATGGTTGAGGCTTTCGTAGCCGCCGGCCCCCTGGAGGAGGTCCGGGCGAAACTGGAACCGCTGTGGACAATAGCGGATCATCTGTGTCCAACGCCGCCGCTGTGGAATCTGGCACCCGAAAAGATCCAGGCCTACTCGGAAAGAATTGGACACTATGTCTCGGTAGAAACCGGCAATTAGACCCTTCGCAATCCACTTACAGAAGCGCCACAACCAGGAGTGCCTGGCGCTTCTGCTTCATTCGGCAATGCCATCGTCATCGCTTATGAGGCAGCGATGAGCGATCTTCACCATGATTGCAATAACAATACCAATCCCGATCCCGAAGAGGAGAAATGCCACGTCATTTGCCAGGCTGGTTTCACCGGTGAGAGCCAGTCCCCGGGCATTGGGGAATAGCGGGTCGAAAACTGAAGCCACAACGATCGTCCAGGCAGTAATAATCATGCCTATGGCGATGCGTCGGGATATTTTTGCGGAGAGGTTCAACAGCGGCAGCACCGCCGCCAGCAACCACAGGCCAAACCCATTGGTGATCCCCTCCATATGCGCCATGCGCCAGGCATCGTAGGTGCCGGGCATTTGGTAATCGATTACCCAGGGGATAGGCCACAGGCGAATATCGCCGAGCAGGAAAAACAAAAAGCCGAAACCGATGATAAAGGCCAGCATGAGCACCAGGGCCCCATGTCCCACCAGCAGGCGCTGGCTGCTTCGAATTTCGTCCATTTGCCTGTCACTCCGCCGCAATGATCGTTTGCTGAGAAAAGCCTAGAAAGGCACCGGCATCTCGGGATGACTGGTATCCACCAGGGGTATCGGTGCGCCTTTGGGCAACGTGGTGTAGCCCTTTAACCAATCCAGCATCCATTGGGGATCACGCTCCTGCCTGGGGTTGAATCCGGGCATCATCGCTCGCAACATAAAAGGGCCGACATTGGCGCACAGTGCCGCCAATTCCTTCACTATCTGCCACGCGGTCGAGGGGCGATACAGGATCCCGTCCTTTTTCAGCGCTGTGAACATGCCCCATATACCCAGGCCAATGACATGGCAGGAGCCGTGAAATACCCCCAGCAATCTCGGCAGGTATTGCCCGGAATAGGCCATATAGGTATCAAAGGCGACGGTCTTGTGTTCGCCCTCCTCTATCATGTGCATGATCCAGAAACTACTTACGTGGGGGTTCGCACCGGCGAACAGTTCGACGCGCCTGGTCACGAACCAGTGGGTAAAGCCGTTGGTCATCGATTCAAACCCCGCGGAGTAGGCCAGTTGGGTGCGCAGGCTCCTGCTCTCCAGCCGCGCATAGGCCCTGGTCATATATTCCTCGATACGCCCCAGCTCCGGGTAGCCGTTGGCCTTCACCAACTCGTTGTAACGCCTGTGGCACTTGAAGTGGTTCGCCTCCTGCCGATTGAACCCCGCCAAGTCCTCCAACAGTCGGGGATCGCTGATGTGCTCTCTCGCCCGCAACATGGCGCGTATCAGGTAGGGCTCGAGATACGGCATCGTCAGGGAGTAGCCATTGAACAGGTGTGATCGAACCGGATTGCCCGGGAACCAGATCGGGTCGATATCGGCAGGAAAATCAAAGGTAAAATCCCGCGGGATTATCTCCTCGACGTCCTTGGGTAGATATTTATAATCGCTTTCTGGCACCGCGCTCATAACCAATCGGGATTCATCAGTGCACCACCGCCCTTCAGGGCGAGTACTTCGTTACAGCCGTCGGCCACCAGCCCGGCGCGGGCATCGCGCAGCAGCTTCTCCATCGGGTATTCCTTGGTCACGCCGTTGCCGCCGAATATCTGCATGGCGTCGTTGGCGACTTCGAAGGAGGTCTGGGTCGCGGTAATCTTCGCCGCGATCGAAGCCTGCAGCGCGGCCCTGGGCGCCGTGGCATTGAATTCCACCACGCGACGGGTCAGGGCCCGCGCCGCCTCCAGCTTGCGGAACATATGGAACAAACGGTAGCGCACGGTCTGGTGCTGGATGATGGGCAGGCCGCCCTGCTTGCGTTCGTGGGCGTAGGCAAGCGCGTGTTCGTAGGCCGCCCGGCCCACGCCCACCCAGGTCGCCGCCACATGAGGGTTCGCCTCGGTGAGCGTGGCATAGGCATGATCCGCGTACGTGTCGGGCCCGGCCAGCAGGTGCGCCAGGGGCACCTCGACCTGGTCAAAGAACAATTCCCCCTGGTTGCAGCCGCGCATCCCGATCTTGTCCAGGGGCTTGCCCCGGCTGACGCCCGGTGAATCGAGGGGGACGATCACACAGATCCCGGGTTTGATCTCGCCGTCGACATTGGCATGGCAATACAGGGCGCACACCTGGGCGGTCATGGCACCGGAGGTCCAGGCCGATTTTTGCCCGTTGATGATGATTCTGTCGCCGTCGATACGGGCGACGCAATTGGGCTTGCCATAGGTTCCGGTGGGTGCCTGCAGGGCAAAATTGCCCTCGAGCATATCACTGCCGTGGTCCGGTTCGGTGATGCTCCAGCAGCCCCTCTTGCCCTCGCAGTACTCGGCCATTGCCCGGTTGCCGGCCAGCAGCGAGTACATGACGGGGAAATGATTCACCAGCACCGAGCAGGCAAGCCCGAGATCGCCCCAGGCCAGTTCCTCGCTGGCGATCGCCAGTACGCGGGCGCGTTCCGTGGGATCCATCTCGGCCATCTCCAGCAGGCTGAGACCGAGACCCTCGGCTTTTTTCATCACATCCCAGTAGATGGAGCCCGGCGCTATCGCCTCCTCCGGGTCCATTTTATCCAGTGCAATACCCGCCGGGCGCATCACTTCCGCCGCGAAACGGTGGGTGCTCTCCTGGACCGCCTTTTCCGTTTCGCTCAGGGGCGGCTCAGCCCCGGTCAGCGTCAACTCCAGATAATCGCTCATGCCTGATACTCCGTATAATGTTTCGCCCGATACAACCGCTAGTCAGTTAAACCGGCGTGGCCTGCCAGGTCAGGTGGCCGCGCTGCGCCACCGCCGCGATCAGCTCACGCGCGCCAAACGCCGCGGCGGGAGAGATCGCCCCGGCCCCACGCTGTTCGCCGTTCAGAATTCGCTTGCACGTCTCGGCCGCGAAAACCGCAGTCTGCAGGTAGGGCGCATTGCCCCGCAGCACCACGTGAACCGACTCGGTATTGCCCCGGGCCCGGCAGCTGATGATGCTGCGATTGATGTCGGGATTCTCCCGCGGCGGCTCCACCGACACCAGGGTATTACCCATGGCGTTGGTCTGGCGCTCCCGCTCCTCCCCCTCCAGGTGGCTGTACTTGTCCTCAAACTGCTCGACCATGTCGATCACCGCATTCACCATCGCCATGTTGCGAAATGCCACCAGGATGCTGCAATTGCGCACCCGGGGATCGTCCTTGTACCACACGATCTCGCCACCGCCTCCCCAGGGCAAGGCCCGCAACTGCATATGGGTGTCCGGCAGGGTCACGTTGTACGCCGTGGCCCGGGGCCAGGTAACCAGGGCATTGTTTTCGAGGTAGAACTGGTCGTTGACCAGCATGCGCATGAACGACATGGTCGAGGCGATACTGGTGAAGGAATCCGCCAGGTAGAGCATATCCAGGGTGTCCACGCCGGGGTGCTCAAGGGCGAGTTCGGCGGCGAGTAATCCCCCTACCCACATCCAGGAGCAGGCCGGCAGCAGCAATAGCCCTTTGTCCATGAACTTTTTGCCGTACTTTTTCTTGGCGTGGAACATCCAGTCCTGTTCACCTGTCGTGTCCAGGTAATGGCAGCCAGCGGCAAGTGCGGCACGGACCACCGGGTCCGCCAACTGCATGAAGGGTCCCACCACGTTGTAGACAATTTTCTTCCCCTTGAACAGCTTGGCGAGGGCATTCCTGTCGTGCTCGACCGCGACACATTGGTAATCGTGCCCCTTCAATTCGCGAATGCCCGCCATTTGTTTCTCCAGGCGCGCGAGGTCGCGCCCTGCAGCTATGAAGGGGATACCGTATTCCGCCAGGTGCCAGGCGATGAGCTTTCCGGTGTAGCCACTGGCGCCATAAATAACGACTTCTGCGCTCATACTCATGTTCCTCCTCGGGGTTGTTGCCCGGATTCAGTGTAGACCGCTTCCGGGTGATTACGAAAAAATTCAATGCAGAAGCGCTCCTGCGGTTTCTCGGAGGCGGTTTTGGGTATATCCGGCATGACCTGGATAAAACCGGGTACGGAATTGGATTCGAGTTGCCGACGGCAGTGACGATACAGATCCGCTACATCCAGTCGCGCCCCGGGAATCGGCACCACGGCGGCGATCACATCCTTTTCGCCGGGGACCCCTGAAGCCGCTTCGATTCCGTACACGAAGACATCGTCGACCTGGGGGTATTCTGCGATGGCCTTCTCCACGAAGCCCGGATTGATGAAATCGCCGTTGTGGCGCAATCCACCCCCGATCCGGTAGTCGAAATAGAACCAGCCGGCCTCATCCGTATGTCCCACATCCCCCATGCGCAGCCAACCATCCCTCGTCTTCTGGCTCGAGGCCTCGGGATTCTTGTAGTAGGCCACCTCCAGAGCGCTGTGGTCGGCGTTGCGAAACACGATTTCACCCTGCACATTGGGTGGGCAGGTATTGTCATTCTCGTCCACAATCCTGGCTTCAAGGGTCGGCGGCGGCTTGCCGATACTTCCCACCGGCCCTGTTCCTGGCGGGTTGAACGTCATGCCCCCTTCGGCAGCACCATAATACTCAAAGATCTCGAGGTCGAATCGACGGGCGAAATCCTCCCAGATCGCCATCGGCATGCCGGCACTGAGTACCCGTCGGACC
>CAYTDW010000167.1:0-6331 GCA_964436585.1 uncultured Halioglobus sp.
CACCCGCAGCGAGCCTTCCAGCCCGGTGAAGTAGGTGCCGCGCCAGGGGCCGCTGGAACCGATATAGGGGAGCATCATTTCCGGGCCATTGTCCGAAGTGAAAATGACGATGGTGTTATCGCGCAGGCCGAGTTCGTCAATAGCGTCGAGCAGGCGACCCATATATGCGTCGGTCTGTGCCAGGACATCGGCGAAGTCACCATTGCCCGTCACTCCGGCGAACTCCTGGCTGGGCAATACGGGGTAATGGGTCTGGGTCATGGGCAGGTAGAGGAAAAACGGTTTGCCGGCCTTACTGGCGCGCCGCATGAAATTGATGCCGCGCTTGATCAACTCGCCATCGATCAGGCTGCGCTGCTCGATGTCGTACACCGCCACTGCGTTCGGCGTTTCCCCTTTCTTGCCTTCCATGATGCTCTCGGCATGCGCGAAAGGATGGACAGACTTGCCATCGACCAGCGGGTTGCCGGCCCAGTACACTTCATCCGTGGAATTGGGGATGCCATACCACTCGTCGAACCCCTGGTCGGTGGGGAAGCGATCCGCCGTTTGGCCCAGGTGCCATTTGCCGAACGCCGCCGTGGCGTAGCCCCGGGCCGAGAGTGACTCCGCTATTGTGGTTTCCCACTGGGTCAGGCCGTAGACCGTGGAGTCTATCGGCACTGAACCGTTGCCGGTTCGCACCGCGTAGCGCCCCGTCAGCAGCGCGGCGCGACTGGGTGTGCACTGGGCCTCGACATTGAAATTGGTCAGGCGCATGCCCTCGGCTGCCAGCGCATCGATACGCGGTGTGGCGGCGCCGCGGAGGATGCCGCCGCCGTACACACCGAGTTCGCCGTAGCCGAAATTATCCATCAGCACCAGCACGATATTGGGTTTGCCCGCGTCGGCAGCGGCCACGGGCAGCGCCAGCTGCAGGCCCACCAGGGCGATTAACAATAAACGCAGAACTCTCATGGCCTATCCCTCAGTCAACACATTAGCGCATCAGCTTTCAGCACGATCAACTGGCATTCAGCCACTCGAGCAGCGCGGCGTTCACCTGCTGCGACTGGTCCAGCATCATCCAGTGGCTGGCATTTTCCACTTTCACATAGTGCCAGGGTGCTGCCATCAATTGGGCGCTGTCCTTCACCTGGCTTTCCCACAGGTAGGTGTCACCGGTGCTCCACATGCCCAGAGTGGGCACCGTACAGTTACGGGGCGCAGCGGTGTTGGTCACCATAGCGAGATAGGCCGCGGCCATCGGGTTGCCCCGGTCCCAGTTCAGCATGCCGAGCATGGCTTCGGGAACTTTTGCCCGCGACCACACTTCGTCGATCTCCGGGTGCGTTGGGATAATGAGCTTTTTGAAAAACGCGCCTTCATTAGCCGCGTACAACTGCGCCGTTGCCTCCTGGGTATTCAGGTACATGTACCAGCTCGCCTTCACTTGCGAAATCGAGTCCATATTCATGGCCAGGTCCGGATTGCCCACGGACAGGGCCGCGTGCCGCCGGAAACGCTCGGGAAAATTCAGCGCCAACTCCCAACTGGTGACCGCGCCCCAGTCGTGACCAACCAGGTCGATCTGCTTCGAGCCCAGGGTATCGATCAGAGCGACCATGTCGCCAATGATGTTTTCCAGGGCATAGCGCTTTGGGTCTGCCGGCTTTTCGGTCTCGCCGTATCCCAGCATGTCGGGCACGATGACCCGGTAGCCGGCCTCAACGAGGGAAGGGATCTGCCTGTCCCAGGCGCTGGAGGTATCCGGCATGCCGTGCAGCAACAGTACGATCTTGTCGCCGCTGCCCTGTTCGCCGACGTGGTAGCGCACACCGTTCAAATCGATTTTTTTGCCTGGCACGCTGCCGCGCACACCCAGGGGAGGGGAGGCGCCCTGGCTCCCGGATGTCGTTGCGGCTTGCGCGACCTGACCGCCAATGCTGGTCGCCAGGGCCAATAAGCCGGCAGCTTTCAAGAACTCGCGGCGTTCACTTTCCATGGGTGATGCTCCTCAATGACTGGCCAGGTAAGTGGCAATGTCGATAATGTCCTGGTCGCCAAGTGACGCGGCCATCGCCGCCATGATGTCCGCGGTATCCTTGCGTGAACCATTTTTGTAATTGCTCAATTGTGTGACCAGGTAGTTATAACCCTGCCCGGCGAGGCGCGGGTTAGGCGCCTGGCCCTGCAGTTGCTCACC
Source organism: uncultured Halioglobus sp. (assembly GCA_964436585.1). GTDB lineage: Bacteria > Pseudomonadota > Gammaproteobacteria > Pseudomonadales > Halieaceae > JARRPM01. The sequence continues at coordinate 2,186 of CAYTDW010000167.1, forward strand.
GTGGCAGGCCGCGCAATTTAGCTGCTCGACCAGTACCTTGCCATGCTCCCGGCGCTGAGGGTCGGGGCTGAATGCCAGGTTGGGTTCAGCCGGCCGCGCCGCGTAGAATGCCGCGAGCCGCTCGATCTGGCCTGCCGGGAGATTGATGGCCAGCGATGACATGGTCGGGTTGGCGCGCTGCCCGCTGGCGAAGGCCCGCAGCTGCTGTGTCAGATAGGCTTCCGGTTGGCCGGCCAGGCTGGGATAGAATTGATCCAGGCTGTGGCCGGTGGCGCCGTGACAGGACGAGCAGACTGCATTGAATTGCGGCCAGGGGCCGCTGGTCGCCAGGCTCTCTTCGCTCGCCTGGTCTACCGACTGGCTGAACCGGTAGTATCCCAGCAAGTCCGGACCGTAGGCGACGCCGATCAGCGCCAATATAGCCACCACCAGTACTGCGCCGATGACAGCAGGCCGACCGGCGCCTGCGTGTTGCCTGGCGCCTTGTTTCAGCTTCATGCGCGCACGCCTGTTCCGGACTGCGCCAGCCCCTGCAGCGCCTGCAGTGCGGCCCGGTGGCCCGAGCGCACGGCACCGTCCATATAACCGGCCCAGATATCCGCGGTTTCCGTACCCGACCAGATCAACTGGCCCACCGGCGGGTGCAGCGCCTCGCCATGGCGGGTCCAGAAACCCGGCGGGATCGCGGAGACGCAGCTGATACTCCAGGGGTCCTGGCCCCAGTCATGGTCATGGAATTGCATTGGGTGCAACGCTTCCTCGCCCAGGGCCTGGGCAAAGAGCGCTGACAGCAGCGGCTCGGCCAGCTGCGGGTCACTGGGCACCCCGGCCTGCGTGATAAAGGCGTTGATCACGCCGATGGAGCCGTCCGGCGGTGAATTGTCGTAGGCCCAGAGCAGGGGGCCGTTGGCCTGCAGGATGTGACCGTTCAGGCCGCGTTCCCGCCAGAACGGTTTGGCGTAGACGTGGGCGGTCTTGCGCCCCGGTGAGTAGGCCGGCCAGTGCCGCTGCAATTCGCGTCTGGATTCGGGCAGCGCCGGGCTGAAACTGAGCTGCTGGCACAGGGCCGGCTGGATCGCCATGATCACCCGGCGCGCCCGCACCACGCCCTGGTCGGTATGCAGGCTGACCACGCCCTGGTCCCACTCCGTAATACGACGCACCGGGGTCGACAGCCGCACTTTATCGCCCAGGGCCTCGGCCATTTTCTGGCTCAGAATTTGCGAACCGCCAAAAAAACGGGTTTCCTGGGCGCTGTCCTTGATGGAATCGAGCTGTTCATAACGACTGTTGGCCGAATTGATCATCGACAGAAAATGCAGGAGGCCCATGCCAGCCGGCGAGGTGCCCCCTGAGAGCTGGATGGAGGTGTCCCAACCGATTCTGTCCTGGGCACTGAGGTTCTGTTTTGCCAGCCAGTCTCCCACTGACAGGAGGTCAAGCTCGCCGGCCCGCGCGGCTTTCCAGGGCGCGCCGGACGGAACACCACGCGCCATCTCATCGAGCTGTTCGGCCAATTTGAGGTCAGTACCAAAACTGCCCTTGAGGTCCATTGCCACCCGCCCGTCGCCCGCAAGGAAGACGGTTTCACCCTGGTAGTAGGTGGTAAAAGTGCCAACATCAAGTTCGCGGGCGAGGTCGGCCACCGCCGTTTGCCCCGGGCCTATCCATTGGCCACCCGCCTCGGAGATGTAGCCGTCACCCAGCTCGTGGTTGAGGGTCCGGCCCCCGACCCGATCCTGGGCTTCGAGTACGACGAAGGATTCATTTCCGGCCAGGTACAGGTCTCGCGCGGCGGTGAGTCCCGCCAGGCCGGCCCCTATGATGGCCACATCCAGCACATCGGAGAAACTATCTGCTTGGTCTATCGGCGTCGCCGATAGTGCGGCGGTGGGTAGGGCGGATGCGGCCACGGCGCAAGCTACCGTGGCCAGGAGTTTTCGCCGACCAACACCCGCCTTCGCCGCTGCGACCCGGGATGTGTTCCCGTCCTGTTCCACCTGGCTACCTTTTTATTTTAAGGGATCGTACCTGCAGTACGACACCAATATAGCCAGATGTGACACTCTGTCAATAAATTGTTTGCAAGTGATTGCAGGCGCGATACTATAACGACGAGTTGTCCTGAATCAGGTCTATTTGCATGAACACGCTTGCCGCGACATCCCAGCCGACCAAGCGCGTTCCAAAGCAGCAGCGGGCGAAGGAACGTATCGACACGATTTTTGCGGCTACCGAGGTCATGTTGGCGCGGGCGGGCTACGACGACCTGACCATGGTCGGCATCGCTGCACAAGCGGGTATCACCCATACTTCGATATACCATTATTTTTCCTCGGTTGAAGATCTGTTGGCCGCACTCCTTTCGCGCATCCTAAGCGACTTTGACCAGGAGGTAGACGCCAAACTGGCGCGCGCCGAGACCCCGGCGCAACTACTGGAAGCGTTCCTGGAAGGCATCGAGCTTGGCTTTTCGATATATCGCACGAGCCCCGCGGCCCGGGGATTGTGGGCGGCAACCCGCTATCTGCCGACTCTGCGCAGGATCGATGATGAAGATACTGCCCTCACTTCCGATAAATTCAGCAGACGCTTCATCGCCCTGTCGCCTCACACCGACCGCAAGGCACTACGGGTGACCACCCGGATGGCCGCCGCACTCGCCGTTCCCGCCTATGCGGCCGCCCTGTCGCTGCCACGCGGTCAGCAGCAACTGGCGATGGAGAGTTTCCTGGCCATGATCCGGGCCCGTTTTGGAGCGATACTGGGCCTGGAAAGTATAAATTAGGGTATGGACCAGCAATTCACGAACTCCCGGGATTTTGGGATGGCCTTGGTGAGCTCATTGCTGGCGGCACCGGAATAATTGCAGACAAAACACGTAACGAGGGAGAGCATGGATATGAACTTTCTAAAACGGCTTCTTGTCACCGCGGGCCTGTGCGGTCTCATCGGGCTTGCCCCGCTTACCTTCAGTTCGGCACAGGTCGATGCGGTTGCGGCGGTGGAGAAGACCGATAAGTCTGCGGGCATCAAGGCCCCCGGCATGGCTGAAACCCGGGCCATCGCGGAGGAGGGCTTTATCTACGGCCTGCCCATCGTGATGAACTATGCGGTGATGTACGAATATGCAGTCGATCGCAATTCCGGGCAGTTCAAGGCGCCGTTTAACCAGATCAAGAATGAGCCGAGGGTGTTCACCTATGAGGACACGGCCGTCGTCACACCCAATAGCGATACGCCGTACTCTTTCCTTTGGATGGACCTGCGCGCCGAACCGCTGGTGCTGTCGGTGCCTGCAGTGGAGCAAAATCGCTACTACGCCCTGCAACTGGAGGATGGCAATACCTTCAATTACGGCTATATCGGCAGTCGCGCCACGGGCAACGAGGCCGGGGATTATATGGTGGTCGGTCCCGACTGGCAGGGTGAGACCCCCGCCGGTATAAAAGATGTGTTCCGGTCAACAACCCAGTTTTCGATAGTGGGTTATCGCACACAGCTGTTCAACCCGGCGGACATGCCCAACGTGGAGAAAGTCCAGGCGGGTTACAGGGTGCAGCCGCTATCGGCCTACCTGAAGCAGTCGCCACCACCTGCCGCGCCCGCTGTAGACTTTCCGAAAATCGACAAGGCTATGGTCAAAACCAACTTTTTCGAGTACCTGGACTTCGCGCTGCAGTTTGCTCCGGCGGGACCTGAGGAAAAAGCCATTCGGGCGAAGCTGGCCAGTATCGGCATTGGTCCGGGGAAAACCTTTAACTTCAAGGATCTCTCTTTGGAACACAAGGCGGAAGTGGCTCTGGGAATGAAGGCCGGGGAAGAGAAGATAGACCATTACCTGGCGACACAGCTCATCGATCTTAATGGCTGGAGTATCGGAAGCTATTTCGGTGACCGTGCATTTTATAATGGCGACTGGTTGAAGCGCGCAGCGGGTGCCAAGGCGGGTATTTACGGCAACGATTCCGTCGAGGCCGCTTATCCGCTTACCCGCAAGGATATCAACGGGGAAGTGCTGAATGGCAGCAAGCACAATTACACGCTCACCTTCCCCGCCGGCGGGTTGCCGCCGGTGAATGCGTTCTGGTCGGTGACCATGTACGACGGCAAGAGCCAGTTGCTGATAAAGAACCCGATCAATCG
>CAYTDW010000168.1:0-6322 GCA_964436585.1 uncultured Halioglobus sp.
GCCCCCAGAGTTCCGGGCCGTCGAACACCACGGTATAGACCCACTCCGGCGCCTTGGGAAGATCGAGCCCCTGCAGTTCGACCTCAAACCCCCCGGTAATCTGGGCCGTACTATCACTGGTTATTTCCGTATTGGTGTATCCCGCGGCAGTGGATAGTGTGAGCCGGTCAGTAATGGCCGCCTGTAGCTCCAGTTCACCCCCCCAGGCCTCGGCGTCCTCCACATTGATGGTCTGCTCGTAATTCGATGACAGGTCGCCAGCGGTCAGGAAGCGGAAAGCCTCCATCTGGATGTCGGACCACTCCAGATAAAACACCGAGCCGTTCAGGCGCAAACGGTTATCGAGCAATTCACTCTTGACCCCCACTTCATAGTTCCAGATGGTTTCTTCGTCGAAGTCAACGGTAAACCCGGGTTGGTCATCGGCGTTCGTGTCGTTACCCAGCGACAGGCCGCCGGCCTTGTAGCCTTTCGAGATCGAGCCCCAGACATTGAGATCGTCAGTGGCCTGGTAGCGAGCGACAAATCGTGGAGAGATGTCATCGAAGGAGTTGTCGCCTGAAGCGGGGGGGCGTTCAAAATTTTCGAAGCTCTGGAAGAAGTCGAAACCGGGGCCGCCGGGGTAGCCGGGAGACCCGGGGAAACAGCAGGTCGGTCCGATGCCGTAGCCCTGCAGGCGGGATTTCACCGAGTCATTGGTGTAACGCGCGCCGACGATCAGGTCCAGTTTATCCGTGGTATGCCAGGTCATGTCACCAAATACGGCAAAGCTTTCCATTTCCCAACGCTTGTTGTTGAGTGCCAATCCGAGGCCCGATGGAAATGGCGGCAGCAACCCCACCCCGCCCAGAGTTGCACTCGGCTGGCTGGAAACTCCAACATTATTGTCCTGTTTCTGCTGGTCGCTGGCGTACATCACCCCGCCGATGAAGTCGTAACGGTCCTGGGTAAATTCCATCCGGAATTCACTGCTCCAGGAGTCGCCGTCGTAGGAGTTTTTCCGAATCAGTGCATCCAGGCCGCCCACCAGATCGTTGTCGAAGGTTCTATCCAGCGAGGCGTCGATGTAGCCCGTGATCCACTTGGCCACCAAACGGTCATTTACCTGGTGACTGACATTAAGTATGGAGACGGTAGATTTGTTTTCGGTCTCCTCACTGAGGTCGTGGCTCAATTCGCTCGTATTGCCGTTGTACCAGAAGCCGGTTCCGGGATCGATAGCATCGGTGATACCGAAGGTGTCGATGGAGTCCAGGTCGAGTACGCCCGAGGGTACGTTCTCATCCGTGTCCTGTTTATCGCTGGTGTAATAGATCGACGCCAGGACATTGGTCTTGTCTGACAGGTTCCAGTCCAGATGCAATCGGGTATTCAGCGAATCCTGCCCGCTGCCGTCAGCGCCGTTGGGAGTGAAGTTATTTTCTGCGGCAGCCGGGCAAGCGCTGGCACTGGCGCCGCTGCGGCAGGCATTCTCGACATAGCCGTCGCTGTCCATGTAATAGACCATGCCACGCATTCTGAAGTCGTCTGAAACCGGTATGTTCAGAATGCCAGTGGCGTTATATTGGTCGCCGCCCTCCTCATAATTTTCACCACCTAGCATGACCTCGGCCTCATACTCATCGGTGGGTTTCTTGGTGGTGAGGTTGAGCGCACCCCCCACAGCATTGCGGCCGAAAAAAGTGCCCTGTGGGCCGCGCAGCACCTCTACCCGGTCCATGTCCGACAGGTTGGGGTTGGCGACATTGTTGGGCACAGAAGCCACGCTGAACTGGTCGAGATAAATTCCCACCGAGTTGACGAAAGCATTTTCGCCTGTGACCAGGCTGTTTATCCCGCGAATGGCAATACCCATGCCGCGGCTGCCGGTCTGCCCGTCCTCGGAGAAACTGACGCCGGGAGTAAGGGCGAGATAATCGACGGCATTGGTAATGTTGCGCTGCGCCAGTTCCGCGCCGCCAAAGGCGGTCACGCTGATGGGAACCTCCTGCAGGTTCTGCTCCCTGCGCTGGGCGGTAACGACCACCTCTTCCAGTCCCGGGGCGGCACTCTGGGCAACCACTGGCGCTGCGTTCAGCAGCGCGGCGGATATCAGGGTCAGGGGGAACAGTGCTTTCATATTATTTTGCATGGTTATTATCCCTTTTGTTGGTTGAAGCCGAGCGCCTTCAATATAGCAGCCGCACCCGTGTGTCCCTACCGACGCGGCGCATAACGTAAAAAAATTACCAAAAACCCTGACCGGAGCCCTGTTGGTCATGCTGTTATGCGGTGCTCACAGGGTTCTTCAGTGGTCAGCAGCAGTGAGTAAATCCGATTAAACAATAAAGTTCAAGACTGCAATGAAAATATTTTTCATCAAAATGCACCGATTAAAATGCATTAACCTGTTGAAATATATGTATATTAATATTCAATCGTCAGGATCCCCTTCTTTAATCATCCTATGATTAGAGGATGTCTCAGCCTTTCTCGGGAGAGGCGGGCGAATGCGGGAACGCCAGTTTGGAGAGGATCGCAAGACCTCCACAGCAGCAGATGGCGGCCGCGATCGGCAGTAGTTGTTTCGGCAGTAGCAGGCCAACGCAGAGACTGATTGCACTTGAGCCTGCCGATTGCAGCAACAGGTAGAGCGAACTGGCGGTGCCTGAGTTGTGGCTGAAAGGCGCCAGGGCGGTGCCCGAGCAGAGAGCCATTATCACGCCGGAACCGGCGGCGGCGAGTCCCAGCAGTGGGGTGATAGCGGCCACTGTCGCCAGTCCGCTGTTGGCCAACAGGGCAATGCCCAGCCAGCCCAGCGTGCAGCAGAAGGCCCCAACCAGAATGGCCTGGTGGGTGTTGAATTTGCGCATCAGCCACCAGACCAGGTAGGTGCCGGCCGAGAGCGCGCCGTTGAACAGGGCCAGCACGAGGCCATTGTCAGCGGTGTCAAAGCTGAACTCGCGTTGGGCGATAAAGGCGAAATTCGCCCCGAACAGCACCAGTGTACTGATGGAGAACATATTGCAAAGCGCGTGCTGGGCGAATATCGGATTCATCACAATGCCGATGACGGAACCCGGGCGCCGGGCCTGTGGAAGGAGTTTTCGGGGGGCACTCTCCGGCACCAGGAAAAAATAGGCCGTGACGCTGATTACTGCGATGAGCGCCATTACGATGAAGCATGCGCTCCAGCTGAACTGGTCCGCGACGACGCCACCGAGCAGGGGCATCAGGAAAGGCAATATCGACATGAGCGAGATCATGCGCGCCATGCCCCGTGTGGTGCCGGAGGCGCCGTAGATGTCCCTGATGATGGCCCGGGCCATGGTGGCGCCGGCCCCGCCGCCGATTCCCTGTATGAAGCGAACGGTAGTGAGCCAGCTGGCCTCATCGGCAGATGCTGCGGCGAGGGAACTGGCAGTGTAAATCAACATCCCGACAAACATGATCGGGCGCCGCCCCAGGCGGTCGGACAGCGGTCCCCAGAAAGAAGGGGAAATACCATACCCGATCAGAAAGCTGTAAATGGTCAGCTCGATGGTTTGCGGGCTGGCGCCCAGCCCGGCAGATATGCCCGGCAGCGAAGGTGCCAGTATGTCGATTGATACCGGCGCGAGGGTGGCAGCAAGTGCCAGCACCACAAGGGTGATGAACTGGCGACCGGGGGAAGAGGGCATATCCACCGCTGTCAGTGAGTGCTATTCACGCATGGCCCAGGCGAACCGGTCAGGCTATGCAAGCTGATCCAGCTGATCGAAGTGGCTGCGGTTGTGGTTCAGCATTTCCACCGTCTGGCTATAGGCGGATTTGGCTTTGCCGCTCGCGATAGCCCAGGCAATTTTCTGGTGTCGTTCGAGGTCGAGCCTGCTGTCGGCCTCTGAAACGTTGTCGCCGAGGCGGGCGTGGGCTTTCAGGTAGGTAGCGATGGCATAGCGAAAGTGATTGAGCACCTCGTTGTGTGAGGCTTTCAGTATGGCGGTGTGAAATTCGATATCCGCATCAATCCGTTGCTCTGCATTGTTCCTGCTCGCTGCCATGGCCTCATAGGCAGACATGATACGCGCGACGTCCTCCCGGGTAGCGCGGGCCGCAGCCAGTTCTGCCGCCTTGGGTTCTACGATTCGGCGCATTTCGATGAGATCGAGCATGAATTTTTCAGTGGCGATGTCCGGGTCGGCATGCCACCGCAGGACATCCGGATCGAGCATGTTCCAGTCCTCCCGCTGCCGAATGCGGGTGCCACTGCGCGGAGCCGTGCTGATCAACCCCTTGCCCGATAAAACTTTCACCGCCTCACGCAGCGCATTGCGGCCGACGGCGAGGCTGTCGGCCAATTCCTGCTCGATTGGCAGGGTTTCGCCTTCGCGATACTGACCGGCGGCGATGCGATACCCCAGGATGTCTACCACGGCGGTAACCTGGCCGCGCGAGGATTTTTTGACGGCCATATATTTATTCCATTATGTCTTCGGACCAGGAAATGCAGTATACGCAAAATTATAATGGTATTAAATAAAAACTATCCAGGTAGCCGCCGCTTCAGAAGCGAGCCTGCTGACTCAGGGTATCATCCAGGAACTGCTGATATAAAGCTAAAAATGGCCTGTTCTCAGCTAATTCCAGAATTTTAACCGGCGCCGGTTGCAAAATTTAATAATGGGATTAATAATGTAACTTTATTGAGGTGTCCCTAATGGCTGATTACGACGTGATCATTGCCGGTGCCGGTCATAACGGCCTGATCTGCGCCGCAATGTTGGTAAAAAATGGCTGCAAGGTGCTGGTGACAGAGCGCAACGAGTGGGTTGGGGGCGGCGTGCTGACCCGCGAATTGACCCTGCCGGGCTTCAAGCACGACCCCTTCGGTTCTTCTCACGTCTGGATCCACCTCAACCCCGATTTCCAGCTATTGAGGCCGGAACTGGAGCGGCACGGCCTGAAATATATCTGGTCTGAAGACCAGATCACCGGCCACCCCAACAAGTATGAAGGCGGCGGCATCATTGTCTACAAAGACGTGGAAAAAACCTGCGACACCATCGCCGAGTATTCAAAGCGCGATGCCCGGCGCTACCGGGAGATATACGACGAATTCGGCGAAATCAAGGACGGGGTAATCAAGGGGATGTTCAGCGCCCCGGCGCCGCCCAGCTACCTGTTCCAGGGACTGGAGAACAACCCCGAAGGCATGAAGCGGCTGCGGGATTTCCAGCTCAGTTCGCGCCAGTTCACCCTGGAGAATTTTGAGAACGATCATGTGCGGGCCTTTATCCTCGGCTGGGCGATGGCGCCGCAGACCCTGCCCGATCAGCTGGGTACCGCCCAGGGGTTCTACGTGATGATCCCCAGTATTCATTACTTCGGGCAGTCAATCCCCCAGGGCGGCAGCGGCATGCTGTCCGAGAGCATGCGGCGCTATATCGAAGCCAATGGCAGTACCGTGATGACCGGCGCCACCGTCAGCAAATTCATTGTCGCAAATGGCGAGGCTCGCGGTATTCGACTGGAAACTGGCGAGGAAATTTTTGCCAGGCAGGCGGTGGTCAGTTCACTTGATCCCTACCAGACCTACCTGACCGGATTCGACGATGCGGAACTTCCCCCGGGCTTCAAGGATATGGTGCGGCGCTTCAAGTTTGGCGATATAACGGCAACGCGCGTCCACTATGCGCTCAATGAAGCCCCTGCATTCAAGGGTCATGCGGATATCAACAAGACCGCGTTCCAACGCATCTTCGGCAATATGGCCGATATCGACAGGCAGTACCTGGAGATCGCGGGTGGGCTGGCCCCCTCGGATCCGTTCCTGTGGACAGCGGCCTGGACCACCATGGATCCCAGCCGCGCCCCGGCGGGCAAGCACACCCTGATCATGGACACCTTCGTACCGGTGGACCTGGCCAGCGGTGAAGACTGGGAAGTGATCGGTCCCGATTACTGCCGCAATGTCTTGCTGAAGCAGCTGCGCAATTACACCACGAATATGACCGATGACAATATCCTGGCCGAGTATGTAGAGACCGGACCGAGCCTGGCCCGCCTGGGTATTGCGGATGGCCATACACTCGCAGGAAGCCATTTTCGGTCAGTGGACAGGTGGCCAGGGCAGGCTGCTTCAACCTTGCGATCCAGCCCAACGCTGGCGCATGGAAGTCACTCCCGGGATCTGACAGCGCGATCAGAACATTGATGTCGAGCAGATGAAACATGGCTAGATGCCCATCTCCTCGCGCATCTTGTTGACCCAGGCGTTGGTGGCGACGTTTGTCGCGCCGCGCTTACGCTTCAACACGGCGAATCCCTGCGCGTTCATGGTGTAGAGATCCGGGCGATCCAGGTC
>CAYTDW010000169.1:0-6306 GCA_964436585.1 uncultured Halioglobus sp.
CACCCAGGTCGAGGAAGTCATTCACCAGATAGACGCTGGAGGCGCAAAGCCCCAGCGAAGCAAAAGCGACGACGGCCTGCCCCAGCAGGATGGGTTCGTCCAGGCGATGCGCCATTGTCAGGGGGACGAAAACCAGCAGGTTTTTCAGCCACTGATGAAGTCTCAGCGCCCTGATCCACAACTTATGCTGAGTTTCACCCGGGTCCGCCACTCGATCGAAGCTGAGCCCCGTTCCCGCCAGTGTCCGGGAGGTTCTCAAATCAGTATTGACGGCCACTCGCCGCCGGGCCTGTCGCCAGATTGGCAGCTGGACTGGCGAGTTGCCGGCATAGTCGAATGGCGAGTCACCCAGTTTTTCCCAAAGTTGCACCAGCCTGAGTTCACTGTTGCGATGGCCTTCGAGCCCGATAACCAGAATTTGCTGGAAAATTTCCAGGTGGCGAGCGATGTCGCGCACCTGCGGCCCATCCACCGGAGCGATCAGTATCAATCGCTGGCCGCAGGCGTAAAGCTGCCGCAGGTAATCAAGCAATACCCGACTGTAGGGCAGCAGCGCTGGTTCGATGGCCGCCCGTTCCACCAGCTGTTGCATAAAAAAGCACTTGCCGCGACAGAACCATAGCGGCACCAGGAAGAGATTCAGAATATTTTTACGCAGCACCGCCAACAACAATTCAGACTGCAGATCTGATCGCAGCAGGCACCCGGACAGTTCCACACAAAGTGGAACATCGGGTTGCCGGGGTAGCTCGTCAGGCATTATCCAGCCTCAGTCATCATTCCCTGACCGGCCTTCCGGGTCCTCCGTACGGTTGGAGTCAAAGGTGATGATAAAGCGAGGCCGGTCTTTGGCTTCGGTGGTAAGGATGGCCAGGTATTCGCCGAGAACTCCCAGGGAGATCAGCTGTATTGACCCCAGGAACAAAATGACCAGCATCATGGAAGTCCAGCCTGGAACATTGACGTCATTTAGCCATAGTCCCAACACAATTGCGCTGTAGATAAGCGACAGTAGTACGACGAGCAAGCCCAGTCGGGTGATGACGCGCAACGGTGTAGACGAAAAGCCAATAATGGCGTCGACCGACAATTGCATCATCTTGCGCAAATCATAGTTGGTTTGACCTTCCTGACGAGGAGAGCGATCGAACTCCACGCTCGCCTGCCGAAATCCGGCCCAAGACACCAGTCCGCGTACGTATGGGCGCTGCTCACGCAGCTGGTTAATGACTTGTACAACCTTCCGGTCCAGGATTCGAAAATCGCCGGCGTCAACTGGGATGTCGATATCGCTGAGTTGGGACAGAACCCGGTAAAATACTTTTGCGGACAAGCGCTTGATCCAGCTCTCCCCATCCCGGCTGCGCCGAACACCGTAGACCACATCCCAGCCCTGTTCCCATTTTTTTACCATCTCGGGAATTACCTGCGGCGGGTCCTGCAAGTCGGCGTCCATCAGTACCACTGCATCGGTATCAGTGTGTCTCAAACCGGCAAGGATGGCCACTTGCTGGCCGAAGTTCCGGCTGAACCGTAGTACCCGCCACCCTTCATGTGAAGTATTCGCTTCCAGCAAAAGCGGAAAGGAGCGATCGTTGCTGCCATCGTCCACGAATATGATAGTGCGTAGCTGGGGCAGATCCTCCTGCAGCTTCTCCAGTGCCTGGAACAGGCGGGGCAGGGCACCCTCTTCATTGTGAACGGGGATGACGAGACTCAGGGTCTTTTTATTCATGTTCGCTTTCCATTGAGGTGCTGCCGGGCCGTTGATACAAGGTGAAGCGATAGATGTCGCGGGACTCCGGTAATTCTTGCTGGCCCAGGTAGGCGGGAAGCTCCCGACTGAAGAGGAGCCACAGATCCGGATACCACCAACCCATCAGTGGATAGGTCTGCCCCGAGAATCCCTGTGCGACGATTTTTTCGCGATCCTCCTCTCCCGCCTCGACCAGAATTGCCGTTCGTTCCCAGCCGATGGGCAGCTCGAACGTGACATCGCGATCCCGTAGGTACCAGGCCATCGGCCATGCTGCCTTGTCTGATAGAAATACCTGTCCGCTGGCCGGGTCGAGACTGCGGATATACAGTGCGGCCTGTTTCATCTCGGTGGTGGTAGCCATGTAGGTCAACAGGTGGGGCGTCGCCGGTGGCAGCCGAAAGCAAAGCCTAATCGTCTCATGCGCGGACCAGGACAACAGGAGCATAAGTGTTACACACCAGGCCAGCTTTGATCGTCCCTGCCGCCATGAGTGGTCCACCCAGCGACCGGCCAACAGCAGCATGGGAATGAGCATATGGACAAGCAGCCAGGGAACTTTCTCCTGAGCATACCCATAGACAGCAAGCGTCGACAGCGTCCAGAATGCCAGAAAAGAATCGAAAGGCTGGTGCCTGCCTCTTGCCGCCCAGGCTATGGCGGGCGCGGCTAACAGGAACACCGGCTCGTGCAGTATCAGGCGTGGCAGGTAATAGTAGACTGGTCCCGGTATGCGCGGTTCCAGATGTTGTCCTGACCAGTAGCTGAGGGTGCCGAAGACACCGGAGGGGACGCTCGCCCAATGTGTGAAGAATGAGCTGTAAAAGGCGACGTATACGGCCAGCATAAGCAGCAAACCGATGACGATATGATGCCGCCTGCGCAGTAGCCACTGCACACTAAGCTGCCTCAGCCTGGCGCGGGGCAGTTCCGGTGCGAAGGTATCCAGGGCATAAACCAGCAAAGCGAAGGCGACGAATAGCCCGAGGTTTATATAAACCACGGCCTTGGTGGCCAGAAACAGGCCCAGAACGAAGCCCAATGATGCCATGGACCAGATCGAGGGTTGGCGGTGAGACGCCATGCCGAGGTAAACCAGCAGTAAGGTGAATAGCGCGGCGTAGTTGTCGTGTGCCAGGAAACGCCCGTAATAAGTGAGGGTGGGTGAGAGTACCAAAAATGCGGCGGCCACCTTCCAGCCAATTGAACCCAGTTGGGTGCGCAGCAGCCAGACAGGCAGTAGCAACGCGATCGAACAGCTCGCCGGTAGCAGTCGTGCGGTGAAATTACTGTCACCGAAAAGGCTATAAACCAGGGCGTTGCTCCAATAGAGCAGCGGACCATGGTATATGGGGTCAAAGCGATAGGGGTGTCCCTCCCAGAGCAGGTAGGAGAGGTAGGCGTGAATGGATTCATCATGGTGGAATGGGGTGTCGCCCAGCTGGTACAGGCGCAGCAACGCCGCAGTGATGACCAGCGCTATCAGCCAGATGTAATCGGCAAATTCCTCACTGCGGTGCAACTTTGTTCGCTGTTTTCCAGATATCGCAGTCCGCGATGCGAAAGACGGGACGCCATCCCGCTGCCTCCCAAAAACGTCCCGCCTCGCTTCCATATGTATCCTTCTCCAGTTGGCAGCGCACTGCGTAACTGACGCCAAGGTGCTGCGCGGCTCTCGCGCCTGCCAGGCTGGTATACGCGGCGTGTACCTGCTGCTGGCGCAGCAGAATGGTGCCATGGTCGTGGCCGTGTTGCCAGACATGGTACGGCCAGCCCACCAGGGTGGGTAAGCCGGTACGGGAGGACATGCGAGCATAATTGCCGTAAGCGGGCCCTGCCGCTTCCAGGAGAACAGGCTGCCCGGGCAGCAGGTTCAGCCAGGCTGCCACCTGCGCCTCCCCCGGCTGGTCCGCGGCGAGGAATAGGAGGCCGTCCAGGCTTGGCTCCTGTGCTTGAATTTTCGGGTTGTTCCACCAGGCTAACAGGGAGTGCAGCGAGGTGGGTAGACCGAGCAGAAGTAGGAGGCAGCCGGCAGCCGCAAGCCTGCGGCAGCGGGTGGCCATCTGCACTACAGCCGCAGCACTGGCCAGAGCGAGCAGTATCCAGGCCTCGAATTGGTACTTGAACACCGTGTTCATCCGGTCGACCAGAGTAAAGTACTCGCTGCCCAGCAGGGTCAGAAGCGCACACAGGGCCAGCATACCCGTCAGTTCCTCCTGCGGTGTGCGCGGTTGGTGATGGAGCCGCGAAAGCAGGAGGAACACCAGCGCAGCCGTTGTCCCGCGTAGATCACCGATCACCAGGGCGAGCAATAACGCCACCATGACCAGCGCGGCCACCACCTTTGGTGCCGGTTCACGTTGCAGGCACCAAAGTAGCATCACGCCGAAAAATGGTCCGAACAACACGAGTCCGTCCATCAGCTCGGCAGGTGCTGTAACCAGTTGCACGTCGAGCCGGGTGGCGGCCGCACCCCAGAAAGGTAACACCAGTGCCAGCGTTGCAAGCGCGACAGCCGTGGCCTGCCGCCACTTGAGTCTGCCCTGGCTTGCCAGCGCGCAAAGCAGCAACAGCGTCAGGTAAACCGGCAGGGCCCAGGTATTGCATAGTGCAAGGCTGGTCAGCGCCAGGGCCAGCAGACCGCAACTGGGTAGGGGTTGGTCTTCGGTGCGCCACAGCACCAGCGCCGCGAGGAACAGCGCCGAGAATATCATTCCCAGGAAGTGGCTGTGCAGGTCGGCGAATACCGCACTCCAGAAGGGAAACTCGTTTATGGTACCCGGGATGATGCGGCTTGCCCGCCAAAAGTCCTCGAACGAGGTGGCTGTGTTACCCGGTAGCTGCGTCCAGAAATACAGGTTGCCGCTGAATAACACCAGCAGGGTTCCCGCCAGTGCTGGCCAGACGCGCGGTTGCCCCGCGGAGGTGAGGCGAACCAGTATCCAGAAAAGCAGCTCAGCAGCCAGGGCCGGCGTGACTGCCGCCCCGAGGTTGTAGAGCATCGCAGGGGGCGTGCCGGCGGCGCGACCCAACACTGACATAAAATAATGACCCCAGGCGTGATATTGCAGGGGTGAGCCTGCGAACCACGGATCTACGGGTGGCAGGTTTTCCGCCCTCATAAATGCGTTGAGTATGGCGAAATCCATGGGTCGTTCACCCCAGGCGATTGCCGGGTTATGCGCCCGCAGCACCAGGAAAAAGACGAAGCACCCCCAGAACACGGCTTCCCCGGTCAGCTGAATCTGGCCGCGGGGGCCACTGCCGCCCCGACGGATGATCAGCAGGGTCGAGCCTACAAGCCCGGTCAGCAGCAGCAGAACGCCGATCTGGCTGGTCCACAAGTTGGTTTTCAAGCCCACGGCAAACAGGTATGCGCCGGCGGCCAGCAGCAGAGTGCGGCCGGGAAATCCCGCTTGCGGCCACAAGCGGCGACTCAGGGCATTACCACTGCTACCCGCCAGCCACAGCAGGAGTATCCAGTGCAGCAGATGCAGGTGCTGGGCATCATGCACTCGTTGCAGGAGCGTGCCGGTAACCGGTTGTAATACAAGGGACGTGCCGGTGAGCTCCGGATGAAGCCGGTCGGGGTGGTCCGGCAGTACAACAGCCTGCAGATCAGCGGCCAGTGCCTGCAATGAAAAATCTGCGGCTTTAGCGAATATGAATACGCGCGGGTGATCATGGACGGTGAAGGCTTCCTCGGCCGTGTCATCGGCGATCACCCAGCCCGCCAGGCGTGGGTAGGAGTCGAATTCCGCCACCAGCTGAAAACCTGCCAGGCCACCGAACAACAACTCGTAAAAGCGTGCGGCCAGGGGCATCTGGTCCACCAGGCGAGATAATGACCCATAGCCTCGGTTACTGCTGATTAGGACATAGTCTACAGCCGCCAGATCTTGCAGCAGGGCTTCCCGCTTGGTTTGTGTCTCGGGATCCGTCAGTCGTAGCACCCGAGATTCATAGCGCGATGTGGAGTTTCCCGGCCGGTTTACCGGTAGGGAATCATCCCAGTACTCCACTCCAATCACAGCCCCCGATGGAACGTTCTCGTAGATCCAGTCAGAGGCGGCGATACGACTCATGGGTGACCGATAGATAGCTGTAAATGCCAGGGCCCAGAGCAGGGTGGCGGCGACAACCAGGATCAGTGGCCAGTGCTTGAGAATACGTCGTGGAACTCGCTCATCCGGCGGCAACAGAAAGCTGGCGGCCAGTATGGCCATAATCGGATAGGCCGGCAGCAGGTACCGCATGGTGGGAGTGGAACTGAAACTCGATGCGACAACCAGGATGGCCAGCCAACCCAGCGGTAACAGCAATTTCGATTGCGGTGTGCGCAACTGGTGAACAGCTGCGGCCAGCACCCCGCCAGCCCCACTGGCAAACAGCAGCAACCCCATGCCCCACATGGCCATATTGCCAAGTGGAAACAGCAGCGCCTCACGCCCGACCCATTGGAATGCCGGGGGAAACCAGGTCTCAAAATCCTGCAGCCGCGCCAGGTTAGCCAGGGCGGAAAGAAACCTGGGGTCCAGGGTCAGCCATCC
>CAYTDW010000170.1:0-6295 GCA_964436585.1 uncultured Halioglobus sp.
CCATCCGGAAAACGCGTAAGGCTGTAGCAGGCGAAATACCAGCAATGCCGACACGGCGCACAGTGCTGACTGCGCGAGGAAACGAAGGGTCCCGGCGCCGCGGGCACCCAGTAACAATGCCGCCAGGACTATCGGGGCGAACAAGCCTGCACTGATCTTGCTGGCCAGCGCGCAGCCCCACCACAGACCCAGCAGCACAGTCGGGGCAATGGCCCGGGTTTGGGCGACGCGCAATGCCTGGATAAGGCTCAGCACCAGGAAAAAATTGAGAAATGGATCGACCGTAAAAAAGTGTGCCAACTGAATAGGCAAAACGGATAACGCATACAGCACCGCACTGGCGAGGCCGACGCGATAGTTGAAAACCTGGCGTCCGAGGAAAAACACAGCAACGATGGTAGCGGTATCCACGACGGCCGAGAGCAGGCGACCAGGTAGGGTGGGGTCTATGAACCCTGCAGCAGTCAATAATTCGCTGAACAACTTGGCCAGGAACAATGGCAACGTGCCGTACACGTACCAGTTCAGCTCTGCTAAGTTCAGCGGATTGAGCGGCGAAGCCGCACTGTCAAAGTATGCAGTCACGGATCCGGGCCAGGACAGGGCTGACATCACCATGACCAGGTAGCGCTCGTCCGCATGTAACATTGCGCCGGCATCCCAATTCAGCCCGGAGACCCGCAACAGTATCCCGATACCCAAAAGCAGGATTGCCGACAAAAAGCCGCGCTCGCGCACCCAGAACTCGTGCCTATGCGGCTGCATATACCTACCCCGGGCCGGGCGGTGTTTCATCTGGTGGCCTACGCGTCTGGAAAAATATGTAAGCCCCGCGTTCGGGCGCTGGGGACGCGTAGTGTGGGTGCAACCACTGCTCGAAAAATCTGTTCACAGCCGGGATCTGAAACGTTACCCATTGCCCTGTCAACTTGTAGCTGAGCAGGCGAGGAATACTGAGGTAATGCGCCAGGTCGAAGGCCCTCAGGCCGGCGGCGGACATGTAATACTGCCACTGCTCCACTCGAAATCCGTGGTTTTGCAAACGCTCCAGCCAATGTTGCGGGCTGTCGGTATGATAGTGTTTTGAATGCCGGTTGAACCAATCGCCATAAGCTCTGCCGAGAGAGCGTAACCCGAGTCGCTGTAACACGTGGGTGCCAAATAACATTTCGCCGAAATATTGGCTGGGGACGCCAAAAATAAACTGTCCTCCAGGCTGCAATACCCGAAATATCTCTCCCAGTGCCTGGTCCAGGAGTGGGATGTGTTCCATTACACAATTGGCGGTCACACTGGCCATACATGCATCGGGTAAGGGCAGGTCATGGGCTGCGGCCAGTGCGAGATGGTCGTGGCTCCCGCGGTTATATGCCTCCCGGATTTTGCTGGGATCAATGTCAATACCCAGTGCAGGTCTACGCGAATAGGCGAGGGCAGCGAAGTGACCGTCTCCGCAACCGACGTCAAGCACGGGCTCTTCCAATTGACCAAGGTCGCTGAAGAGGCGGCATTCGATGCCGCGAATCAGGGCGCGAAAGGCAGGCAGTTCACGCAGCTGCAGCGCCAGGTAGTCCGGTTGCGATTTTTCGAGCACTCTTTTTTCTTTCCAACTCAAGGTTGCGATATGCGGTAAATTCTAGCTTCACCCTGTGAGTACACCTCCTCGAAGGCTGGGTCCCTGGTTTTCGGTAGCTGTTGGCCATACCTCGCCAGTTCAACCTCACCTACGATAACCCAATCGATGCCGTAACGTGCCAGTAATCGCTTTTGTTCCGCGGGGTCAGCGGACAGGTAGAGCTGTTGAACATCCTCGCGGCGCTGCGAAATGTCGCCGCTGCCCTGCCGCCACAGCCGCTCATGACCCTCCCATCCCAGTACGGTTGAGCAACCGGTCAGGGCAGAAATTCTTCCCGACCACTGGTAGGAGATGCCTGCTGCTTCCAGGCAGACGTCACCGGGCTGAAGATGGGGAGCCAGCCAGCCGATAAGGGCAATGTCCTGGGGGTGTTGCTCTTTGAGGGCGTCGATGCCATCCCAAAGCGGTGCGGCCATCCTGCCCGCCAACCGTTGAGGCAGCGCCTGGGCTGCGTAGATGCTGAGCAGTCCAAAAGCGAATAGCAAACCATTGCGCCATGCCGGCTGAAATTTCTTCGGTGCTGTGTCCAGAAGTAGTAAAGCGGCGCGGGCCGCCACCAACATCAGCAATGGCCAAGCGGCATAATGGAACTTGAAGACTGTATTCATCCGCTCGAAAGGAGCTGCGTAGCCGTCTCGCAGGTAAACCACTTCGGGCACGATCAGCAGCATCAGCGCGGTGATCGCCACACCTGCCCATAGCGCCTCACTGGGCCTGTGGGCAAAAAATAGCAGCCCGGCCAGGGCCATACAAAGACCGGCGGCTGGTGAATGGAGAGCCAGCGCCAGGGGCGGCAATAGCCAAAGCACGGCGTGCCTGGGCAAGCTTGCGCCAACAGTGCGCCAATCCACGAGTGCGGCCAACAACAGCAGCGGAATGAGCCATACCTCCAGAAACGCCAGCATCGAACTGGTCTGATCTCGCGGAACCCACCCTGGTTCAATACCCAGTCCATGGGTAGGCCAGGCTACGGGTAACATCGCCAGCGCGGGTGCCAGCGTCCACCACGGTAGTGCGATGCAGCGCAGCACTTTGAGGGTGGCAAACAGCCCCAGCAGGGCGGGCAAATTCCATGGGTTTCCCATTGCGGTAGCCAGGAACAGGAGGTTCACGACAATAATGCTGCGCCACTGGTCCATACTGCGTTGCACTCTCACTTGCAGCGATAGCAGAAACAGAAGCACCAGCGGCAGTAGTGTGAAATGGGCGTGCAGATCGCCCACCAGCAGGCTCAGCAACGGAAACTCGGTGATTGTGTTGGGAATGATGCGGGATGCACCGAGGACCAGGTTGGGGTCGGGGGCTGCAGCGAACAGCTGCAACAGGGAATGCAGGTTCCCGGCGAGGCCGACCATGACGCCCCCCAGCAGCGCTCGACGCAGCCCGCCGGCCGCGGGGAGCAACAGGCCACAGGCGAGTTGGATGAGAGTGGCGTAGATGTACGCCAGGGCAAGATTGTAGCTGATAGCCGTGGGTACTCCTGCCAGTGCCCCAGGTAGCCCTGCCAGGTGGTGACCCAGCCAATAATAATTGAGTACTTCGCCGGACAGCCATGGGTCCTGGGGCGGGAAGGCTGGCGCAGTAGCGACAGCCTGCAATATAGCCATATCCATAAGCCGCTCGGTGCCTGCCAGCGCCGGGTCATGCGCGGTCAGGACAGCTGCTGCTGCGAAGGTGCACAGGAATACCAATTCAATGCCCACGATCGGACGCCAGGCACTGGCAAGGCGGGCCAGGTATTTCCATGGGCAGCGCAGGGCCCAGATACACCAGGCGCCGAAAACGGGAAAGCCCAATAGCAGCAGGGTAGTACCAGACCAGGGATCAAATGGCGCGAGACCCGCCAGGCGATGCAGCAGCGCCGCCAGCACCAATCCCAGTGGGCGGGCTCCTATCCAGCCCTGGTCAGGGCGACGGGGAAATATCTCCAGGGCCAGTGGCAGGACCAGCACAAGCATAGCCATGCCGGCAAGGTAGTAGGCCAGCAGATAGCTCACATGGGGCAGGTCTGTAAGGAGGCCCGGCGACCGGCGGTGACGTACGTCAGGGAACTGTGTGTTGCGAAGACGGTGTTATAGCCATACCGCACCACCGGAAGGCATTGGAAAGGCCCTATATTGACGAGATCAATGTCAGGTGGTGGATTTTTTGCGGAGGATGAACCAGATGCCGGTCATGGCCAACACGAAAACCAGTACTGCCAGCAACTCCGGCGGTAGTGGGATCGCCTCGGCAGTGCCGGGGGTAGGAGGAATCGGGGTTATCGGCGGTGTTGGTGCTGGTGTCGGGCCCTGTGCCATAACTCCGCTGAAAGGTAAAAAAAGCAGGGCAACGCCAAAGGCCAGTAGGTTAATCGCTCTCTGCACCATGGGAATTATGTCCTTTAATTGAACCTCATACCTGAGTTAGGCTAGACCAACTGGGCATAAAGGTCAACAGGGCCGATAGTCAATCCGTTGGGGTGGAATGCGGGCGAATTGGAGAGCTGGTCCCGGCTGCTCGTCTTGATAGGGACCGATAACCCGGTTCAATAATGAAATTGTTTGTATCTTTCCCAATGGGCAGCATAGCCACTTCCCGGAGGCCCCGTGCTTTCCAGGGGCTCGCGCTGGTGCTTCCTATGTTGCTTGCTGCCTGCGGTTTCAGCGATCCCGGCCTTGCGCTTGGCGCACGCCCCCAAATACCCATGGTTGTGGGGCACAAGTCTTTCAGACTTTGGTCAGCCTGCTCGCCCGCCGAGCAACGACTCGGACTTAAACAAGTGGGAATCGCTACCATGCAGGACAGTTTGGCGCAGCCCGCGCCGGGGATGGTGTTTGTGTATCCCGGGGACCGTATTGCCCTTTTTTCCATGAAAGACATGGCAGTCGACCTGGACCTGGCTTTGATCGATAGCCGCGGCCTTCTGCTGCATGTAGAGACCCTTAGCGCCGCATCAAGCCAGACCTTTTCATGGCCAGAGCCGATCCGCTACGCCATTGAGGCGCCGGCCGGTAGTTTGCGTGGAGCGCAACTGCAAATAGGCACGCAAGTGCTCGATGACTCCGCGGTATCCAACCTGCGGAAGCTTTGCGCAAGCCAGTGACGGGACGGCGCCGGGGCTTCAGGTTTGCCCTGGGTCTAGCCGTGTCAGCGGGCTTTGTGTATTACATGGCCCTGGAGCTGGAGTGGCAACTCTTTCTTCAACACCTGGCCAGCGCGAAGCCAGCATACCTGCTGGTGGCACTGGCGCTGCTGGCGGTGGACTACGTCCTGCGCTTGTATCGCTGGCACCGGATGCTGCGAGTGGTAGGATCAACGGCGGGCCTGGCTGGCTGTGCACGACCCTTTTTGATTGGTTTCGCCCTGAATAACCTGCTGCCCATGCGGGCCGGGGATATTGCCCGAGCGGTGGCCTTCCGGCGAACACTGGGAGTACCTGTTGCAAGTACTACCGCCACTTTGCTGGTGGAGCGCCTTCTGGACCTGCTGGTGCTCCTGGCCATTGTGGGAATATCAGTGGCATATTTGCCGAATGACGCTAACTTTTTCGCGAACACCCTTGGGGCTGCGCCGGTGGCAGTCGCCGCTGCCATCTTCGCCCTTGCGGCGGCAATTAGCATCGGTTTGGTGGTCGTCTCCCGGGCCAGTACCATAAAGTCCAAAGCCGCAACGGCAGGTAGGCTGCATTTCCAGGCCGGACAGTGGCTGGGAGCGCTCGGCGAGGCCCTGTTGTATTTCCCCCGCATGCGTATCGTCGCCCCGCTGGCAGGCCTATCGATAGTCATCTGGTGTATCGAAGCCGGAGTTTTTGTAGCGGTGGCCTGGTCGCTCAACATGAATAGCGCAGGTATATGGCTGGCCATGGGGCTGGGCAATATCGGCACGCTGCTGCCAGGGAGCCCCGGGCACGTAGGTACTTTCGATTTTTTTACCATGGCGGGCATAATGGCCCACGGCACTCGACGCACTCTAGCTGCGGCGTTTGCGGTACTGGTCCACGTCCTGCTCTGGTTACCCCTGACGAGTGCAGGCCTGTTGCTGATAATCATGCCAGCGCCTACGCAGCGCGAAACAGCCAATAATGAAGGTGACCCGGATGTCGCGTAAGGACGGGAGTAGCCGGCAACGTGTGTTGGTTATCGGTGGTGGATTCACCGGTCTGTCCGCAGCCTGGCAGCTTGCCCGCGACGGAGTTGACGTAACGGTGTTAGAGCGAGAGGCTGAATTGGGTGGCCTCGCGGCGGGCTTCCCTGTCGATTCGGGACAGACTCTGGAAAGGTTCTACCACCACTGGTTCACCAATGACCACCATGTGATGGATCTGATTCGCGAGTTGGGAGCACAGGACCAGGTGCTGCTGCGACCTACCCGCACCGGTGTTTACCACGCCAGGCGCATGTTTCGCCTGAGCACTCCGCTGGACCTGCTGAGGTTTTCCGCTTTGAGCCCTTTCGACCGGCTGCGCCTGGGCTGGCTCGCACTGCGTGCCCGCACCTTGAAGGACTGGCGCGCTCTGGAGCAGATCACCGCGGCCCAGTGGCTGCGGGAGCTGGCGGGTGAGCAGGTGTATCGAGTGGTATGGGAGCCGTTGTTGCGCGGCAAGTTCGGCGCCCTGGCCGGCTACGGCGCCGTGGATCGCTTCGAGGTGCAGCTGCGCGATCACGAGGAGCTGCTCGG
>CAYTDW010000171.1:0-6213 GCA_964436585.1 uncultured Halioglobus sp.
CGAGAGCACCGGGCCGAAGATCTCCTCGCGGGCGATCTGCATGTCGTTGCGCACCTCGGTGAAGATGGTCGGCGCGACGAAGAAGCCCGCGCCGCACTCGGGCGAAGTCAGGCGACCACCGCCGCAGGCCAGGCGCGCGCCCTCGGCCTTGCCGGCCTCGATGTAGCCGAGCACGCGACGCATGTGCGCCTCGGAGGCCATGGGCGCCAGCGTGGTGTTCGGGTCCAGCGGATTGCCCGGCTGCAACGAGCCGGCCAGCTCGACCATGCGTTCGACCAGCGCATCGTGTAGCGCATCGGGCACCAGCAGGCGGGTGCCGGACAGACAGACCTGACCGGAATGCAGCAGATAGCCGAAGCTGGCCCCGCGCGCGGTCAGTTCCAGGTCGGCATCCGGCAGCACGATGGACGGGCCCTTGCCGCCCAGCTCCAGGGTCACCCGCTTGAGGCTATCGGCGGCACGTTCCTGGATGTGCTGGCCGACGCCGGTCGAGCCGGTGAAGGAGATCTTCGCCACGTCCGGGTGCCCGGTGAGCGCGTCGCCCACTTCGGCGCCACCGCCCGTGACTATGTTGACCACCCCGGGCGGAAGAAACTGGTTGAACAGTTCGACCAGGCGGAAGGTGGAGAGGGAAGCGTTCTCGGCCGGCTTGACCACCACCGTGTTGCCAGCAGCCAGGGCAGGGATCAGCTTGAGCATGAACAGCAGCAGCGGCCCATTCCAGGCGGTGATCAGCGCGCACACCCCCAGCGGCTCCTTGACCACGCGCACGTGGTGGGCCTCGGGCAGCGGACGGATCGGCGGGTACTGGACGAAGGGGTACTCCGGCAGCTGGCTGGCCACGTTCATCGCCATCTGGATCACCGCCGGCAGGTCGAAGCTGCTCATGCGCACCACCGAGGCGCCGGTGCTGGTCGCCTCCAGGGCGATCAGTTCGGCGGCGTTGTCGTGCAGCGTCTTGGCCAGGCCAAGCAGGATGTCGGCGCGCTGGCTGGCCGAGAGGTTGCGCCAGGCGGGATTGTCGAAGGCCTGCCTGGCGCTTCTGACTGCGGCATCCACATCAGCGGCAGCGGCCCGCGCGGTACGCCCGACCACTTGGCCGGTGGCCGGGTCGATGACATCCTGGTAACGACCGCTGGCGGGCTCTTGGCGCGCGCCGGCGTAAAACAGGGGCTGGCTGATCATGCGCAGGTCTCCTCTCTTGGTTCGGCAAGCCGTGGCCGTTGGACGGCACGGACGCGGTTTGCGGTGGGTCGCTGATCCCCACCGACGCGGTCGGCAGAGGCTGTTGCGGACGGGGCTGCCAGCCGGGCCTCGCGGCCCGGCGTTTGCTGCCGGTGAAACGCCAGCGGCAGGTCGGCCATGTCCATGAGCGGCACCGGACTCAACGGGCGCGCAGTCGGCTGGCTGCGTCCAGACGGATGGTTTCGCCGTTGAGGTAGGCATTCTCGACGATGAAGGCGCAGCAGTGGGCGAACTCGCGCATGTCGCCCAGGCGCTTGGGCGCCTCCACGTTGGTCATCAAGGCGGCGACGACCTTCTCGTCCAGGCTCTGCACCATAGGGGTGAGGAACAGCCCGGGGGCGATGGCATTGACCCGCACGCCGATGGCGCCCAGTTCACGCGCGGCCGGCATGTTGATGCCGATCACCCCGGCCTTGGTGGCGGCATAGCCGACCTGGCCGATCTGACCCTCGTAGGCGGCACCGGAAGAGATGTTGATCACCACGCCGCGCTCTTCACCGACTTCCGGCTCATTCTTGGCCATCTGCTCGACGCACTTGGACATCACGTTGAACACGCCGTTGAGGTTGACCGCGGTGACCTGGGCGAACCTGGCCAGCGGGGTGGCCTTGCCGTCCTTGCCCAGCACCTTGATCGGCGAGGGAATGGCGGCACAGTTGATGCACACGTGGATGGCGCCGAACTTGGCCATGCTGGCGTCCACCGCGGCCTGCACCGACTCCTCGCTGGAAACGTCGGTCTGCACGAACAGCACCTTGTCCGGGCCCAGCTCCTGGGCCACGGTCTGGCCGACGTCGGCATTCAGATCGAATATCGCCACACGGGCGCCCATCTGCTCGACCATGTAGCGGGTGGTGGCCAGGCCGAGGCCGGAAGCGCCGCCGGTAATGACGATGACTTTATCTTTGACTTGCATGAACTCGACTCCTCTGAATCAGGGTTTTGACCGGCCTTAGCGGCGGCCGAACAGGTTGACCGCGACCACGGCTTCCTCGATGCCGTACAAGCCGCCGCCGTTCTCGTGGGCGGCGATGCGTGCGCCTTCCACCTGGCGGGCACCGGCCTCGCCGCGCAGCTGGGTGACCAACTCGAAGATCTGCCCCAGACCGGTGGCGCCGATCGGGTGGCCCTTGGATTCAAGGCCGCCAGAGGGGTTGACCGGGCAGCGCCCGCCGATGGTGAAATCGCCGCGCTCGGCGGCCGGGCCGCCTTCGCCAAAGGGCGCCAGCATCAGCGACTCGGAATTGACGATCTCGCCGATGGCGGTGGCGTCGTGCACCTCGGCGACGTTCACTTCGGCGGGGGCGACGCCGGCGATCTCGTAGGCCTGCCGGGCCGCCAGGTGGGCCACGATCTTGTCCGACTCTTCGGGGTTGCGGTCGCTGCCTATGCGGATCACGCTGGCCAGCACCTGCACCGCGCGCCGGGCATCGGCCAGGCGCTTCAGGGCGCTCTCGGCGCAGACGATCACGGCAGCGGCACCGTCGCTGATCGGCGAGCACATCGGCATGGTCAGCGGATAGGTGATCGGCGCTGCGGCCAGCACCTGCTCGATGGTCAGCGGGTCGCGGTACTGGGCCCGCGAGTTGTGTACCGAATGCTGGTGGTTCTTGGCCGCCACCGCGGCGATCTGCCGCTGGGTTGTGCCATAACGCTTCATGTGCGCGCGGGTGAGCGCCGCGTAGACGTCCATGAACACGCTGTAGGGCCTTTCGGAGACAGTGTCCGGCGGCGGCGTGACGCCCGCACCGAGGGCCAGCAGGGTGGCCTTGTTCTGCTCGACGGTGGAGACGTCCCAGCCGCCATCGAACACCGCGAACATCTTGGCCTTGTCTGGCACGTTCATCTTCTCACAGCCCACTGCGATGGCGATGTCGCAGGTACCGGCCTGGATCGCCTGCACGGCCAGGTTGAAGGCCGAGCTGCCGGAAGCGCAGGCATTCTCCACGCTGAACACCGGGATACCCGAAAACCCGGCGCGGCGCAGCGCGATCGGGCCGGGCACGCTGGTCTGGCCCTGCAAGGTGCCGTTGGTGGCACCGGCGTAGTAGGCGGCGCCAACGTCCGCCGGGCGCAGGCCGGCATCCTGCAGCGCCTCGGCGATGGCCGCGCCGGAAAGATCGTACAGGCTCTTGTCCAGATGCCGCCCGAACGGCGTCATGCCCACGCCAGCAACGAATACCTTGGTCATGGATGCTTACTCCTGGGAAAGTTTTCAGTAGCCCTTGAACTGGGGCGCGCGTTTCTCGGAGAAGGCGCGCAGGCCTTCCTGGATGTCGTAGGAGCGCTGGTGCTGGCGCAGTTCGACCTGCTCGTGCAGCAGGGCGTCGTCACGGCTCTTGTCGGCGCTGTGGCGGGCCACCGCTTTCATGCGGCGCAGCACCGCCGGGCTCTTCTCGGCGATTTGCCGGGCCAGCTGGTCCGCCGCCGCGGCCAGCTGGTCATCGGCATGCACTTCGTTGACCAGGCCATACCGCTGCATCTCGGTGGCCGACAGTGTCTTGCCGGTCAACAGCAGGTACATGGCCACATTCAGCGGCACCAGGCGCGGCAGGATGGCGGCGCCACCGGCACCCGGGTACACGCCGAAGTTGGCATGGGCGTCGCCGATCCGGGCGCTTTCCGCCGCCAGTATGATGTCGGCGCAGATGGCCAGTTCCAGGCCGCCGGCCATGGTCACGCCGTTCAGGGCGGCAATCACCGGCTTGGGAAACTCGCGCAACCGGGCGAAGACGCGCGCGGCCTTGCCCAGAAAGTCTTCCTCGCCGGGCGCGGCCTGCTGGCTGGCCAGCACTTCCTTGAGGTCGGCGCCGGCGCAAAAGGCATTGCCCGTGCCGGTCAGCAGCAACACACGGATCTCCTCGTTGGCCGCCAGTTCGCGCAACTGAACATCCAGGGCCCCGAGCAGGGCCAGGTTGATCGCGTTCATGGCCTTGGGGCGGTTCAGCGTCAGGCGGGCTACCGGCCCGTCGATGCTGACCAGCAATTCGTCACTCATGGGGGTGCTCCTTCGGGAGGGTCATAGTCAGCGCATGCGCCGTTTACTGATGGACATCCTAGGGAGGACTCGTCGGCAGTGCTTGTCTGCCTCATTAAATCGCTGGTCAATTCGATGGTATAATGCAACTCCCTCCGGCATGAGAGCAGGTCCGTGGAATTCAGCGCCCCCAACCACCCCGAAGACAGGCCACGTTGCGCCCGCAACCCGGAGGCCAGGACCACGGTGATCGCCGGTTATGGCATTGCCATCGCCAACGCTCTGGAATACAGCGGCGTGGATTCACGCCGTATCTTCCATGCGGTGGGTATCGACGAAAGCCTGTCGAACGATCCCCTGCACCGCCTGCCGGCCACCACCATCAGTCGCCTCTACCAGGCCTGCGTGGACGTCACCGGCAACCCCTACTTTGGACTCAGCGTGAGTCGCTTCCTGCATCTGTCCAACCTGCACGCCCTGGGCTACGGACTGATGGCCAGCAGCACCCTGCTGGATGCCTGCAACCGCCTGACGCGCTATATGTGCTTGGTGTCGCAGACGGCGCGCATGCTGGTGAAGGAGAGCGACGGCGAGAGCCAATTGATCGCCGAACTGCTGGCCGATCCCTGCCCACAGACCCAGGACGCCTGGGCGGCCTTCCTCTATCGCCTGATGCGCCTGCTGCACGGCGGCGATATCGCACTGCTGCGCGTGGAGCTCGCCCACAGCCAGCCGAGTGGCGGAGACGCGCCCTATGTGGAGCATTTCGGCGCTCCCGTGCTGTTCGAGCAAAAGGCGTTGGCGCTGGTCTTTCCCTCCGAACTGATGCGCATCCCGCTGCCCGGCGCCTGCCCGGAGCTGGCACAGTTCAACGACAACATCGCCACCGGCTACCTGGCCAAACTCGATCGCAACGACGTGGTCGCCGGCACCCGGGCCAAGATCGTCGAACTGCTGCCCTCCGGCCAATGCACCAAGAATCGCGTGGCCGAAGCACTGTACATGAGCCCGGCGACCCTGCAGTCACGCCTGACCCAGCGCGACACCAGCTTCCACGACCTGCTCAACGAGATCCGTCACGACCTCGCCTGCAGCTACCTGTGCCAGCCGGTGTTGTCGGTGACGGAGATCGCCTACATGTTGGGCTTCACCGATCTGAGCAACTTCACCCGCGCCTTCAAGCGCTGGACTGGCCAGTCGCCCAGCGCGTTCCGGCAGCAACTTGTGGGGTCGCGGCCGGGGACGCCTGACATGGGGTTATCCAGCTAACGCCCCTAAAAGGCATTCATGAAGGCCAGGATTTCCGCATCTGAAGGCGCGCTTCGATCAAGTCCGCTAAGCCGGCTTTGGCCGTTAAGCGACCAAGGTGAACGAGTCCTTCATTCGAAGTAACGGCACCATCGCTTGCACAGACGCTGACTAGAGCGTGCCTTGCGCGTACGCAAGCGAGGGCTGCACAAGCGCAAGGCCAGCTGCCAACACAAATCGAAACAATCTGCTGATGAGGAATGTCTGCGTTGGCATTGCGCTCTCCATTACTTGGAAGCTACTGGTTCAACTATCGCTTTTTATCCACCGCCGCCAGCAAGTCCTTGCCGCTCCACTGCTGGCCCGGCTGAAATTGGTGAATCAGATTGCACATGGCCTGGTTTGCCGGCGTGGCAACGTTGTAGCGCTGGCCCAGACGAACGATAGCTCCACACAGATCATCGACCTCGGTGGGCTTGCCCTGATGCAGATCGTCGCACATGGAGGCGCGCGCTACCGGATCCATGCGCATGATCTTGCGTGCGAGGCGTATGAACAGCCAATTTGGCAAACGCAGTGCGATCGCGAACAACTTGGGCGGCGGTGCGTGGGCGAGTGAGCCGATGGCGGAGGTGTTGAGGTTGGGCTTGGTTAAGGATCGGCCGGCGTCGGGGCCGGTGATTGAGACGGCTCGCGGCTACATGGTTCCGTATACGGCGACGATACCGGGGACGGACATCAAG
>CAYTDW010000172.1:0-6212 GCA_964436585.1 uncultured Halioglobus sp.
ATCCGGATTGCGGACCACCGGCTGCAACACCTGGTGCAGGTGTTGGGCGCGGGCGGGGATGATGCAGAAACTGCAGCGATGGTTACAACCCTCGGAGATTTTCAGGTAGGCGTAGTGGCGCGGTGTCAGCTTCACGCCCTGGGGTGGTACCAGGTCCGCGAAGGGATCGTGCACTGGCGTGTAGGGCACGTACTGGTGCACCGCGCTGACCACTTCCTCGTAGGCGGCGGGGCCGGTCACGCTCAGTACCTTCGGGTGCAGCTCCATGATGGTCCGGGCATCGTCGCCCTTGCCCATGCAGCCGGTAACGATCACGCGACCGTTTTCGCTGAGGGCCTCACCGATGGCGTCCAGGGACTCCTGCTTGGCGCTGTCGATGAAGCCGCAGGTGTTGACCACCACGATCTGGGCGTCCTCGTAGCGCGGGACGATCTCGTAGCCGTCGATTTTCAGCTGGGTCAGGATGCGCTCGGAATCCACCAGCGCCTTGGGGCAGCCGAGGCTGACAAAGCCGACCTTGTTGGCATTACTGGACACGATGGTGATTACACATGGGATGGCCCGCGGGCGGGTGGTGACAGGGCCGCGGATTATACCTTGGCAGCCCGAATCCGTGAAACCGGGATTCGCGGCGTTGCGTCTCCCCGATGCTGCGCTATAGTGAGCGGGCGCCGTGCAGCGGGCGCCGTGCAACATGAACTTTTCAACAGGGAGACTGGCAAGCAATGGGACTATTTGATTTCGTGGCGAATGCGGGTGAAAAACTCGCCGCAAAGGTGAAGGGCGGTTCAGCCAAGGAGGACATCACCAAGACCGTTGATGTGTCTCCCGAGCGGGTCAACGAATTGCGCCAGCAGAATATCGCGCACACGGTGGCGCAACTGGGGGCCGCGGGCGCAAAGGTGGCGGTGAAGGTCAACGGCGATACCGCCGTGCTTACCGGCTCGGCGCCAAGCCAGGAAGCGCTGGAGAAGATCGTGCTCTGCGCCGGTAACCAGTACGGAATAGCCAGGGTCGATTGCCAGCTGGCGGTGGATGCCCCCGCGGCGGCCGCGGCCACAGCATCCGCTGCCGCGTCAACTTTTTACACGGTGCAGAAGGGCGACACCCTGAGCAAGATTGCGAAGCAGCATTACGGTGCAGCCGGCAAGTACACGGTGATATTCGAGGCTAACAAGCCCATGCTGAAGGATCCTGACCACATTTACCCCGGCCAGAGCCTGCGCATCCCTCCCCTGTGATCAACCCTCGATCCGGGTCCCGGTCGTCCCGCTGACGGCCTGCACTGCCTCCACCCCGGGAGCTGCCGCTTGCGGTCGATACCAGATTGGCGACGACCAGGCGCGTTCCTGGATGGTGCTGTGCAGGTCACCGCGCGGCGCCACCCCGGCGCGGACGGCATCCCAGGTTGACCAGCGGCAGGTCGGGTTCTCGAGCACCCGCAAGTAGTAGAACGCCTCCTGGGCCGGATCGAAATCCGGGTCGCGCCACAGTGCTTTGAGCTCGGAGGCGCCGACTCCCGCAGTGATCGAACAGTCCGCGAGGTTTACCCGTGCGCCGTTGTCGGGGCAACGGCCGGTGGCCGGGTCCGGCACCAGTGCGTCGGAGCAGGCCACATCGTAGATACGCTCCTGGTGTTGGCCATTGTCCAGGTAGCCCTTGATTATCTGTACCCGTTGCAGTGGCGTTCCCACCGGGTCCGCGGTCGCCCACACCAGGAAGGTGGGCTCCTTGCTCCCATTCGCCTCCAGGTCGCCGCCCATGCTGACACCGCTGCGATAGGCGCTGGCCGCAAGCCCAGGGCTGTCCAGCAGGTCCGGCGCGAATTCGTAAGCGGCGAAAAAGCGCACCTTCATGCGGGGACCGCTGGTGGCAAAGGTCTCCTTGCGGCGAAAGGCCTGGTAGATCGACTCCCGGGTGTTCTCCTGCGCCCACACGCCGGTGAGGCCCGAGGCGGACCAGTACTGGAAAGCCCCGCCGTTCATGTAAAGCTTGCCGTCCACTTCCTGCACCAGCTCCGGCGCACGCCATTGCAGCAGGGTGCCCCAGGCGAAGGACGCGGGAATCGAGCCGCGCAACTCTGCCGTGCCATCGAGCATGCTGACCTTGGAGAAGTAGTTTGCCTCATCGGGGGAGGAGGCGCTGTTGTGAGTGTCGCTGGCGCCCACCAGGCCGAACTTGTAGGGGTTTACCACCCCGCCGGCGGCGAGTTGCAGGCCCCGCAGGTAGGCGTCGCGCACATAGCTGCCGGCCACTTCGCTGTCGAGCTTGGTCGCCACCCGGTAGGGCGCGATTTCAAAATCCGCCCACTCATCGTTTTTCGACAGCAGCGGATGGGTGTCGGAGGTGCCCTTGACCTGGGTGATCTCCACCAGCGGCTCGTTGCGCAAGCGTTGAATGGAGTAATCATCGTCCATCGGGTCGCCGGCCCAGTCGACCAGTGTGAACATCTGGCCGTTGGAGCCGTTCGAATTGTGGGGAATCGCCAGGCTCTCGATGCCCTCGCCGCGCAGGCTGTCCATCCAGTCCCACAGGCCCTCCGGATTCTGCGAGTTGAAACGGGAGAAGGGCATCGCCGGCAAACGGTCGGTCGCTTTGAAGATGACGTTGCGGTGCAGGTTGCCCATGTCGTCGGTGGAGGCGGTGTACTCGAAGGCGGCGAAGGTGGTGAATTTGCCGGGCTCGTAGGCGTTGTCGGCGGCCTGGATGGTGTCGAGCCAGGCGGACCGGGTAACCGCCTCCACCACTTTCGGGTCGATGGTGCCATCGAGCAGGTCATTGATGCTGTTGGTGAGGAAGCTGGCGAAGTTGCGGCCGCGTGCGATCAGGCTCAAGTCGTGCATGTTGTACCAGGCGTTGATATTGTGCAGGGGTTTGCTCACCTCGTAGCGGGAAAAGCGGGTGCTGGTGTCAGCCGCCTCCCGGATCAGGCCCATGAACATGGCGTGATCTGTCACCGCGTAAAAATCCAGCGGTTGTTGCAGTTGCATCTCGAAACCGCTCGGGTGCTGCAGGGCTTCGCCCTTCGCGTAGCGGTAGGCATCAGCCGGCAGGGTGGTATTGCCAAACACATAGGCATCGAAAGAGTAGCCCGTGTGCACATGGAGGTCGCCGAAGTAAGCGTTGCGCTCGGGGTTTGGCGCGGGGCGCAGCGCCAGAATTTCCCGGTTGACCGGCAGCAGGTTGCCGGAGGGGCGACTGCTGCGAGTGATGCCAATGGGCTCGTCTGACCCCGAGCAGCTCGCAAGCAATGCAGTCAGGCAGGCCGCCGCGACGAGTCGATTTTTCATTTTATTTCCACTATTGAAAGCCATTATTGAAAACCATTGCCGGGTGATCATAGGTACCGGTTTTACCAGCGTCCAGCGCTTTTGCACCGGCTGATTCGCCCCGGGCGGCGATGCGCTAGACTGGGCTCCTGAAGCACAGCCAGTGGAGGCGGTGAACAATGGAGTCAGTCAGCTCGGAAACCCGGGATCGCGTTACGATCGTGCGCCTGTCGCGCCCGGCCGTTCGCAATGCGGTCGATGGCGCCACGGCGCAGGCGCTGGCCCGGGCCTTCCGCGACTTCGACGCCGACCCCGACAGCGATGTCGCCATCCTCCATGGGGAGTACGGTACCTTCTGCGCCGGCGCGGACCTCAAGGCAGTGGCCGCGGGGGCGGGCGGCAACCGGCTGACACCTGAGGGCGATGGCCCCATGGGTCCCTCCCGCATGGTGTTGGGCAAGCCGGTGATCGCAGCCATCGCCGGCCACGCGGTGGCGGGGGGGCTGGAGCTGGCCCTGTGGTGCGACCTGCGGGTGGTGGAGGAGAGCGCGGTGCTGGGCGTGTACTGCCGGCGCTGGGGCGTGCCCCTGATCGACGGCGGCACTGTGCGCCTGCCGCGGCTGATCGGTCACAGCCGGGCCATGGACCTGATCCTCACGGGCCGCTCCGTGGGCGCCGGGGAGGCTCTGCAGATGGGGCTGGCCAACCGTGTGGTGAGCGACGGCACGGCGCTCAGCGCGGCTCTGGAGCTGGCGGGCGAGCTCAGCCGCTTTCCCCAGAATTGCCTGCGCTCCGACCGGCTCAGCGCCTGTGAGCAGTGGGGCCTGCCGCTGGAGGAGGCACTGGCCAATGAGTTCCGGCGCGGTCTGGAGGTCATCGCGAGTCGCGAGACCGCAACCGGCGCTACCCGGTTTGCCCAGGGCAGGGGCCGCCACGGCGACTTCGGGGACATTTAGTGCCTGTCTTAAAACAGCTCCTGGCCGCGCGGACCGTGGCTGCCCACCCGCAGCTCCCGGCGCAGCAGGGCGGCGAGCTTGAGGCTGTCGTCGCGGTTGAGAAACTCCCCCACGCTGACGGATTCACCGGTGGCCTGCAGGGATAAGTCAGGTCCGTCCCACGGGTGTTGCTCCGGGACAATCGCCAGGCCGATATCGCGGCGCGGGAACTTCCAGCTCTGTTTGGGCGCGTAGAAGCCCTTGTCGATCCAGACGCTGTCTTCACTCAGGGTGATGACGTGGCGGTACTGGAGCTTCCAGTTGACGTAGTAGAGCGACGCACCCAGGGCCAGCAGTTCCAGGCCCGCAAAGGGGAGTATGGGCCAGGCGCCCTGCAGGGCGAATGCGGTGGCCGCGATCAGCGATGGCACCGCCAGTGCCAGCAATACCAGCAGATTGCTGCGCCAGCTTGCGGAGCAATTGGGCTTGGCGACGATCATCAGCCGCGAGGCGGTGCGTGTGCTCTCAACCACGGTGCGCTCTCATCTCAATGCCGGGTGTGGAGGAAAGTCCTCTCGGAAAGAGTCTAGTGAAATTTCCGGCACTCGCCTACTCTTTACCCCACTCTGCGCCCCGCCATGCTGCGGCCGACTGATCCCCGGAGATAGCGATGACTGCCCCGATGCTGCCCCTGTTGATTGAAGCCGAGGAGCTGCTGGCCGCACCGCAGCCAGTCGTGTTTGACTGCCGCTTCTCCCTGGCGGATCCGGGCGCCGGCCGGGCCCTGTACCTGCAGGGGCATATCCCCGGCGCCCACTACCTCGACCTGAATCGGGATCTCTCCGGCCCGCTGGCTGTGCACGGCGGGCGCCATCCCGTGCCGGATCCGGCCGCCTTCGGCGCGCTGCTCGCCCGCCACGGCGTGGGGCCGGAGACTGCGGTCGTCGCCTACGATGACTCGCGCCTGGCCTTTGCGTCCCGCCTGTGGTGGCTGCTGCGCAGCCTGGGTTACCGTCCGCCGCGCCTGCTCAATGGCGGTTACCAGGCCTGGCTCGCCGCCGGCGGCCGGCCCGACACCGGCCTGCCCCGGCCGCTGCCCTGCGCGCCAGGGGCGCCCGGGCAGTTCAGCGGCTACTGCGACATCGAGGGCCTGCGCCGCCTGCAGGGAGACGGTGCGTTGCTAGTGGACTCCCGGGAGGAGCGCCGTTACCAGGGGCTGGAGGAGCCGATCGACCCGGTGGCGGGGCATATTCCCGGCGCGATCAACCGGCCCTGGCAGGGTGTGACCGCGGCCGACGGCAGGGTACTCGACAGCGCGGGCCTGCGCGCGCACTGGGGCGATGCCCTGGATGCCGGGCAACTGGTGGTCTACTGCGGCTCCGGTGTCACGGCCTGCGTGAACCTGTTCTCCCTCGCGCTGCTGGGCCGGGAGGACGCCACCCTGTACGCAGGCAGCTGGAGCGACTGGTGCAGCTATCTGTGAAGGCGCCTAGAAATCCGGCGCGCACTCCCCCGCCAACCATGCACCCGTCGCGGGGTGGGTAAACGCCAGGGTGGTGGCGTGCAGCAGCAGGCGCGGCGCCAGCGCCAGGGCTTCCGGGTGGGCGTACATGTCGCAGCCCAGGATCGGGTGACCCAGTTCTCGCATGTGGATGCGCAGCTGGTGCGAGCGGCCGGTGACGGGCCGCAGCAGCACCCGGGTGCGATCCACGCCGCGCTCGAGCACTGCGAAGCGGGTGAGCGCCTGGCGTCCCCGCTGGTGGCAGATGAGCTGCCGGGGCCGATTTTCCCAGTCGCAGGCGATGGGCAGGTCAACCTCGCCGCAATCCTGCGCCAGCACGCCCCACACCACCGCGTGGTAGGACTTCTCCACCTGGCGCTGCTGGAACTGGCGGCTGATATGGGCGTGGCAGGCCTTGTTCAGCGGTATGACCATGATGCCCGAGGTGTCGAGGTCGAGGCGGTGGACGATGCTGGCACCGGGGTAGCGCAGCTGCAGCCGGCTCAC
>CAYTDW010000173.1:0-6190 GCA_964436585.1 uncultured Halioglobus sp.
GCATTCTTTGTCGTGGTATACCTGCACATGTTCCGCGCCCTGTTGTACGGCTCCTACAAGAAGCCCCGGGAGTTGATCTGGATTTTCGGCATGCTGATTTTCGTCGCCCTCATGGCGGAGGCTTTTGTGGGTTATGTGTTGCCCTGGGGCCAGATGTCCTACTGGGGAGCGCAGGTGATTATCTCCCTGTTCGGCGCCATTCCCGTGGTGGGCGAGGATCTCGTCACCTGGATCCGGGGCGATTACCTCATTTCCGGGATTACCCTGAACCGCTTCTTCGCCCTGCATGTGGTGGCCCTGCCCATCGTGCTGCTGGCCCTGGTGGTGTTGCACCTGCTGGCCTTGCACGAGGTCGGGTCCAACAACCCTGATGGCGTGGAAATCAAGAAAACCAAGGGTCCCGATGGCATCCCCCTGGACGGCGTTGCCTTCCATCCCTACTACACCGTGCACGACCTGCAGGCGGTGGCTGTATTCCTGTTCGTGTTCTGCGGGATTATCTTCTTCCTGCCAGAGATGGGCGGATATTTTCTTGAGTTTGCCAACTTCGAGGAAGCCAATGCGCTCAAGACGCCGGCCCATATCGCCCCGGTGTGGTATTTCACCCCATTTTATTCGGTACTGCGGGCAGTGCCGGATAAATTCTGGGGCTTCATCGCTTTCGCCGCCTCCGTGGCCATACCCTTCATGTTGCCCTGGCTGGATCGCAGCCCGGTCAACTCCTGGCGCTACCGCGGCAACATCACCAAGGTAATGCTGGTGTTGTTTGTCGCTTCGTTCCTGATCCTGGGCGTATTGGGCGTCAAGGCGCCGACCCCGGCGCGAACCACCCTGGCACAGATCTGCTCGGTTATTTACTTTGCGTTCTTCCTGCTGATGCCGATCTGGAGTTCGCTGGACAAGACCAAGCCGGTACCCAAGCGGGTCACAATGGACGGCGGTATCGGCGCATGGGGCAGCCTCGCGGCGCTGGCACTTATCCTCGCCCTGACCATCCTGCCCCTCAAGGCGGTGGGTGCCGAGACGGAGTTTCAGTGCGGCAGTATTCCCTGCGATGAAATACAGGTTAATCCACGCGACAAGGCCTCCCTGCAGAGTGGGGTAAAGTTGTACATCAACTATTGTTTGGGCTGCCACTCCCTCAAATACGCCCGTTACAACCGGGTGGCCGAAGATCTGGGTATTCCGGAAGACCTGTTCATGGATAACCTGGTATTCAATCCCACCACCCGCTTCGCGGACTTGATCGAAAAGTCCATGGAGGATCGCAATGCCAAGGCCTGGTTTGGCGCCGCGCCGCCCGACCTGATCCTGGTGTCCCGCGCCCGCCAGCCCGAGTGGCTCTATACCTACCTGCGGACCTTCTACAAGGATCCAACCCGACCCTATGGGGTGAATAACAAGGTGTTCAAGGATGTGGGCATGCCCCATGTGTTGCTCGAACTGCAGGGCATGCAGGAGTGCGCCATGGGCCCGGTGACGGCGGCAAACGGGGGCGTCAAGCGTGATCCGCTGACGGGCGAGGATGTCCTTGAAGATCCCTGTGGACGTTTCAAGATCACCGAAGCCGGTGCCATGACCCCGGAAGAATTCGATGGGGCGATGTACGACCTGGTGAATTTCCTTGCCTACATGGCGGACCCCGTGCTGCTCGAACGCCACCGTATCGGAACTTTTACACTGCTGTTCATAGCCCTGTTCTTTGTGTTCGCCTGGTTGCTGAACCGCGAATACTGGAAAGACGTACACTGAGCCTTCGGATCAATTGCAGTTGCGCGGCAGCAGGCCGCGCTGTGGTGTGATATCTATGAAATTATTGAGGAATCCTCCGATGGGAGTTGTGGCAAAGCGGTCTTCGATGACCTTTTTCTCGGATAATACCAGCCAGTACAGCCACCGCGTGCGTATTGTGCTGGCGGAAAAAGGTGTCACGGTCGACCTGATCGAGGCGGACGCAGCCCACCCGCCGGCGG
Organism: uncultured Halioglobus sp.; assembly: GCA_964436585.1. Classification (GTDB taxonomy): domain Bacteria; phylum Pseudomonadota; class Gammaproteobacteria; order Pseudomonadales; family Halieaceae; genus JARRPM01. Next base: position 1,974 of record CAYTDW010000173.1, read on the forward strand.
AACTGGCAGATCTCAACCCCTACAATAGCCTGCCGACCCTGGTCGACCGTGAACTGGTGCTGTATGAGTCCAAGGTAATGATGGAGTACCTGGATGAGCGCTTCCCCCATCCCCCGCTGCTGCCGGTGTACCCCGTGGCAAGGGCTGAAAGCCGCCTGTACATCCACCGCATCGAGAAGGATTGGTGTAGCCTGGTGGACTCCATCCTGCACTCCCGCAGCGAGAACGTGGTCAAGAAGGCTGCCAAGGAACTGCGTGAGAGCATCACCGGCGTAGCGCCGATTTTCGCCGAGAAGCCGTTCTTCATGAGTGATGAATTCACCCTGGTGGACTGCTGCCTGGCACCCATCCTGTGGCGCCTGCCATCCCTGGGCATCGATATTCGCGCCAGCAAGCAGTCCAAGCCCCTGTTGGCCTATATGGATTCACTTTTCAACCGGGAATCTTTTCAGGAAAGCCTCACCGAGCAGGAACGGGAAATGCGCCTCTAGGGGCGCAGTGGGCCGCCAGGGGGTAAAGCCATGACGCCCAGTCGTCCCTATATCATGCGCGCGTTGTATGAGTGGATCGTGGACAATAATTGCACCCCTTATGTGCTGGTGGATGCCACAGTCGCCGATGTGATCGTGCCCCAGCAATACGTCAAGGACGGCCAGATCGTGCTGAACATCTCCCCCGGCGCGGTGATAGAACTGAATATCGGCAATGACTCGATGGCCTTTAATGGGCGCTTCGGCGGGGTTGCGACTGATATTTATGTACCCATCGCGGCAGTCGTGGGAATCTATGCCAGGGAGAACGGCCAGGGCATGGTGTTTGAACCCGAGGAATCCACAGGGCCGCCTGATGAGCCGCCGCCTGACCCTATCAAGCCAGAGGGACGGCCCTCCCTCAAGATCGTCAGGTAGAGCGGGCTCCTAGCTCTGCTGGAAGCTGCCGAACAGACTTTGCTCGATCAGTTCGCACAGGCAGTGAATGGTCATCGTATGCAATTCCACCACCCGCGGGCGCCGCAGGCTGTCGATGCGTATCTCGACGTCTTCCGGCTGCAGCAGGGTACCCAACTCGCCATCCGCCGCATTCGATAATACAACGATCGCCATATCGCGCTCATGCGCAGCTTGCGCGGCACGCAGCAGGTTGTTGGCTTCCCCTGCACTGCTAATACACAGCAGGACATCGCCCGGCTGGCCCAGTGCGCGCAGCTGCCTGGAGTAGATGTCATTGAGGCCGCCGGTGTGGGCTATGGCGGTGATGCCTGCGCCATCGCTGGTAAGTGCCAGGGCCGGCAGCGCAGGCCTTTCATGCTCGAACCGGCTGGTGAGGTAGCAGGCGAACAACTGGGCCAGGGCGGCATCCACCCCGTTGCCGCAGGCGATAATCTTGTGGTCGTCCAGCAGGGCGCTGACCATCAGTGCGCTGGCGCGTTCGATGGGCTCAGCCAGGTTGTCCACAGATTGCGCGATCGATTCGATGGTGGCCTGAAAGTTGCTGGAGATGATCTGATAGTGGTCCATTCATTGGCTCATTCAGGCGGTAAAAGCCCCGGGAATCCACCGGATCCTGAGACTGTTGCCGGATTGTCGCGGCTCGAAGGCGATCACGTCAAATCGGCAGGGCAGGCATGCCAGTTCGGGGTGGCGCAGCAGGTATAACTGGGCAGTGCGCAGGATGCGTTGTTGCTTGCGCCGGTCGACCGACGCTGCCGCGCTGCTGAATGCGCGGTTGCTGCGGGCCCTGACTTCGAGGAACACGAGGTGTTCACGATCCCGGGCTATAATATCGATCTCCCCCGCCTTGCAGCTGAAATTGCGCGCCAGCAGCTGCATGCCCTGTGCCGTCAGCCAGCGCGCTGCCAGGGATTCGTAGTCCGCCCCCGGTGATCTCATGCGCTTGCCCCATCCGGCTGAAACTGGTCACCGCAGTGTAGCTACTGGGGCTTGATGGCGCCCTCGTCAAATGTGGCCAGTACCAGTTCGCGGTGGATATGTAATTGCGGGTCCATGCTCAACAGGCCGGTATTGCCCCGGAAGAGCGCGTCCGCTCCGCCCTGTAGCTGGCGGAACTGTAACTGTAGCAGGAACGCATCCGCACCCAGGGCATGCAGGCGGGTATAGCTGTCAGTCCCTGTTTTACCCGCTGCGATCGTATTCTTCAGCTGCGTGTTGGCACCCAGCAGCCAGGGGGTTTCCACAAAATTGATGCCTTCGAGGTCGCGGTCCCTCGGGTCGGCGGTGCCGCTGTAGATGCTGGAGGTCGCATAAACAGGCACTGTCCCCGCATAGTGAAAGGCCAGCAGCGGCTTGAGTGAACGCGCCTCGACAGCATTGCCGCTGAGCAGGAAGATCACATCCACATCCTGGCGGCGGCGGGCGTTGAATTCGAGATTGGCGCCGAAGATGTCCTCCACCGCCTGTGCCCGTTGTTCGCTGGCCGGTAGGTCCAGCGCGGCTTTTACACTGGAGGAATAGTCCTCCCTGCCGGCGTAGGTAACGCTGTTGATGATAGTGCCACCAAGTTGCTGCCAGCGCTCGGTGAGCGCCTGTGCCACCTTGTCGCCCCAATCACCCTGGGGGCGCATGATGAGGGCATTGCGGGCACCATTGCCGAAAGCGAGTTTGGCGATGTCGCGGGCCTCGTCATCGGGAGCCAGGGCAAACTGGACCAGGGCACTGCTGCCCCCGGCCAGGGCTTCAGCGCCATCGAGGCGGTTCAGCGCGAGTACCGGAACCGGCCGGTCTGCCCGCGCCGCCAGGTTGGCGACTGCCTCCTTGCTGAGGGGGCCAACCACCAGTGTCGCACCCTGTGCCACTGCCGCGCCGTAGGCGTCGCTGGCAGAGCCATAGCTGTCCTGGTCAAGTACCAGGATATCCAGATCGGCACCCCCTTGCTGTCGGTACTCGTAGTAGCTGGCCAGGTAACCGTCCCGCACTGCCCTGCCGGCGGGCGCGAGCCGGTCACTCAATGGCAGGATCAGCGCCACTTTGTGCGGAACCTGGGCGTTCAGTAAGTATCCCAGTCCGCCAGGCAGCGGATTTGCGGCGGGGTGTTGCGGGTTGCTCTGTGCCCACGCCGGAAGACTCTGTAATTGGGCCGGCAGCGGCGTCCGGGTCAACAGGGTGAGTTCAAGCCACTTCTGCCATTGGGGGTCAGCGGCGGCGGGTAGCGCCTGCTCCAGCTGCGCGGTACTGATTCGTTGCAGGTCACGCCATATGGAGCGTTGCAGCGCGGCGGCATCGGTCGCCGGCGCCAGGCGCAGAATCTCGTCTCCCAGCCTGGCGCTTTCGAGATAATTCCCGGACATTTCCAGGATGTGGCGGCGCAGGTTCAGGATGCGATAGCGCTGGGTGGGGTTCATTCCCTGGGAATCCAGCGTGTCGAGCAACCCCAGCGCTTCCTTGTGCCGGCCGCGAATGTAATCGATGCGCGCCCGCAGGTAGGTAAGGTAGACCTGGTCAGAAGCGTTCAATCCGACCGCTGGGATCGTGTCGATGACTTCGCTGGCAGCCATCCACTGGTTCTGCGACAGCAGCTGGTCAGCCTGCAGAAATTGTGCGCTGTAGCTGCTGGGCGGCAGCGTCTGGCCGGCCTTTTCTTGCTGCACCACGGGCACCGGGGGCGGCGCTATTGCGACGGGCGCAGTAGCCGGCTCGGGTTCCTTCTGCGGTTCGCTGCCGCATGCCGCCAGGCCCAGCAATACCAGGGTCAGGCACAGGCGCGTGCCGTGGGGGAAATGTCTGGTGCAGGTGTCTCTCATGCTATGCTTCACCAATTGATTGCTGGAATGACTGCGAGTAGCTCCCGGCCGGCCGCCGAGGCCTGCAGCCGTGGCCGACGGGAACGCATTATAAGGGGAAACGGTGACTCCTGGTCTCTACGTTGTGGCAACACCTGTCGGCAACCTCGGTGATATGTCTTCGCGTGCGGTGGCGATACTGCGGGATGTCGATATCATCGCCGCGGAGGATACCCGACACAGCCAGCGATTATTGCAACATTATGCTATAGCCACGCCTGTTATGGCATACCACGACCACAGCGATGAGCGTGCGACCAGAAAAATCCTTGCCTGTATCACCGGTGGCGGCCGTGTCGCCCTGGTGTCGGATGCCGGGACACCGTTGATATCAGACCCCGGCTACCGGCTGGTGCGCGCTGTGCAGGATGCTGGATTCAGGGTGTACCCGGTTCCTGGGGCCTGCGCGGCGGTTGCCGCT
>CAYTDW010000174.1:0-6186 GCA_964436585.1 uncultured Halioglobus sp.
AGCGCGAACGTGTCCTTGTTCCGGTCGATGAACGTCTGGACGGCCTTCTCGCGCTGGCCCTCAGTCATGGCGTCCTCGCGGATCTTACCCTCCATCGCCTCTTTCGGCAGCGGCGTGCCGGTCAGTGGGTCGAAATAGGTGCCGGATGATTTGTCGAACGCGGCCATCTGCTCCACGCCGTTGTAGGGGTCGATGTACCGTACAGGCTCGTTCTTGGAGCCCCGGCCGCTACTGCCACCGCCGGTAGCGCGGGCGGCCATCGTGCGCTGGAACCGGCTCTCGGCGCCTTCGCGTGCCAGCCGGGCGTTCTCCGCCGCCTGCGTCAGTTGCCGTTCGGCGCGGGCGTCATCGCCCTGGGCGTTCAGCAGGTCGTTCAATTCACTCTCGGCAGTCGCCTGCTGCTTGGCGCGCGCCTGTTCGGCAGCAACCCGCGCGGCAGCGGCCTTACTCAGCCCGCGCTTCTCGTCGATAGCGGTCTGTTCCTTGCGCGCCTGCCCCATCTGGTAGCCGCCAATGCCTTTCTGCGCGGCGGCGTTCAGGCTCTCGGACCAGGTGGGCGCGACGTAGATATCGCCGATCTGCTTGCCCTGCGGCATGTCCCCGAACACCGCGTCCTGCCCGCCGCGCAGCATCGAGGCCAGCATAGCCTCCCGGCCCGACGGGTCATAACCTGCCTGTTCGGTCAACTGCGCGAGTTCTTCCGGCGTCATGGCAGACTGCGACAGCATGGCGACCTGCTCCTGCTGCTTGCGCAGCAGTTGGGCTTGCAGGCGTTGGCGTTCTTCTTCGGTCATAGCGTCACCTAAAATATCGCCGGGTTGCCGAGTGCAGCACCGCCCAGCGTGCCGGCCAAGCCCATCAGGCCATTCATCGGGTTCGATGCCTGGTCAAAGTTGCCCTGCGCCACGCCGGCCTGGTAGATCGGGGCTGACTGCGCCTGCGATGCTTGCGAGAAGTTCGGCATCTGCGGGGCGTTGACCTGTTGCCCACTCAGTAGCGCGTTGATCTCGTTCAGGCTGAAACCGCGTTTCTGCATGGCTTCCGTCAACTGCTGCTGCCTGATCTGGTTGGCGTACTGGCTGGCCTGCATCGCCTGCCCGAAATTGTTCTGGTTCGCCGTGTTGGCCTGGTTGAACGCATTCTGGTTGCGGCCCATCAACTGGCTGTACATGGCGTTCGACTCGTCGCGCCCGGCGCCCACACTCGACCAGGTGGCCTGGTTGTAGGCGTCAGTCTCCTGCTGGCCGAGGGTCTGCATCTGCGCCTTGTACGCCGCGTCCTCGGGGCCGATACCCTGGTTGCGCAGCTTCTGCTCCAGTTGCGCGCGCTTGGCCGCAAACTGCGGGTCCAGCCGGGACTTCGCCATGTTGAACATCGCATCCTGCGACTGCTGGCGGAAGGCGTTCGGGTCGCCAATATCAGGCTCCGGTATCGTGAACTGGCTGGTGGGTACGCTGCCCATCGGCGACAGCCCGCGCCAGTCGATCGGGCTCGTAAACTCGTTACCCATACGGCCTGTCAGCGCGCCGGCAATGTCGGTGCGCCCGCCCTGGATGGCGATCTGCTTGTTCAGGATGGCCTGCAGTTCAGGCGTCAGCCCTTGGGTCTGGCTCCATTTGGTCGTCGGCTGCCCGGTTGACGGGTCGATAACGCTCTCGTTGGTCCACTTCGTATAGCCCCAGGGCGTGTACTGCGACGGACGGTTCGCATACGTCTGGTCGCGGTTCACTTCCTTATCGGCTTGCCCCTGCTGCGCAGCGAGTTCGCCGTAGTCGGGGCCGTTGGATTTACCGCCCATAATTCACCCTCCTATAGCGCCACAGGCAGGGCATAGCCCGGCGCTGCGGTCGGCCCGCCCCCGGGGGGCGGCGTTACGTCAGCACGGGTCCACGCATTGTTCCAGGCATTTTGTAGCTGCGACAGCCACGATGGGTCAGCCTGCCCCACTTGTGACGTGAGCTGTTCGGGGTTTCCGTACGCCCAATTCAGGGCCTTCATGTCGGCGCTGTTAGGGTCCACCAACGAATTGGGTTGGTTTTTGCCTGCGGCCACTGACCGGCTCCAGATATCGTAGTTGGTCGTGACACCAGGTTGCAGCCAGCTCGCCGGGTTCCACACGTACTCCTGCCCGTCAGCGGCCTTTTGGGCCGTCTGCACTTCGGGCAGGTTGGCCCACGACCAATCCAGCTTGGCTTTCGGCAGCGGGTTGGCCGCGGCGTGTTCGCGGCGGATCGCGGCGGCCAGTTCCTGGTTCTGGAAATTCTGGTCATTCTGCAGCAGGTTGATGAACTGGTTGCGGTAGAAATCCTTGTTGCCGCCCTCAATCTCGGGGATGCCCCACGGCGATTCCTGCCCCGGCACGTACCGCTGGAAGGCGTAGTCGTTCGGGTCGTAGCCGCCGCCGCCCTCTAGGCTGGGCGCGCCCTGGCTCCAGTCGCCCCAATTCCACTGGCCACCGGGGCCGCCTGAATAGTTGCCGCCGCCTCCGCCGCCTCCGCCGCCTCCGCCGCCCGAGCCGCCGCCTCCTCCTCCGCCGCCACCGCCAGAACCTCCTCCACCGCCGCCACCAGAGCCTCCACCACCTCCTCCACCACCGCCACCAACAGGGGGCGGAGCCTCATACCCAGGGTCACCGGGCTGTCGTCCATAGAAGTCACCTTTTGAGCGGTTTTCGGGGGGCGCACCCAGCGCCGTGGCCTGCGCGCGGGTGATCACCACGCGGGAGCCGTCGGGCTTGATGCCGAACCAGGTCGAGCCGTTGTGCGGGTTCAGCCAGCCGACGAACTCGGTGCCGGGCTTGGCCGCCCCGCTGGCCGACGGGCTGGAGCCGCCCACCGTGGGGTTCTCCCGTCCGGGCGCAATCAACGCTGGTACCCGCGCGGCCTGTATGCCTTTCGTGATCTGCTGGTTGATGCCACCCATGAACCGCCGGTAATCCGGGTCGGCCTCGGTCAGCCCCTTGGCTTTAAGCGCAGCTTCCACGCTGGCCAGGTAGTTTTTCTTGGCCAGGTTGTTGACGCCCGGGGCGGCGTTTATGTCGTAGGCATAGGGCAGTCCGGGTGCCCCACCGTCATTCTTGGCCATCAGGCTGCCTCCTTTTGGGCCACCGGTGCCAGCCAGCGGCACGTATCGCGGTCCATGCGGAGTACGACGTAATCCACACCCGTCGCGTAACCATCTGGCACACGTGCCACTTCGCGGAAACCGATGTGCTGATCGAGGCGCAATGCCTTTTCGTTGTTCGCCGGCACCATGCCAAACATTCGCTGGCGGTTGCAGGTAATGAAAACATGTCGCGCAATTTCATGCAGGAACCCGTATTTAATAACCATCGGCCGGTCGATTGCGAAATGCACATTGCAGCTATCGGTATTGAAACTGTCCATGACACAACAGGCTGCAATTTTTTGCGTATCATCATACGCCACAATGCCCTGCGAGTCCTCACAGCGTACCGGGCGCGCGCGGGCGCGTATCCAGTCCCACTCGTCGTCGCGTGTCAGGGGCTTGAAGTACATCACAGCAGGCCGCCCTCCGTGTACATCACATCCCAGCCGATCACGTTGATGCGGTTGGCCGCGCTGCCGGTGAACCCGATGGCCATGACGCGCCCCATGCCAGCCACGCCGACCGGGTAGCTGCGCCCGGTCAGGCCGTAGTCCCACACGCTCTGGTCCCAAATGGCGCTGTCCCACACGCTTTCGCCGGTCGTGGGTGGGGGCAGCGGGTTGGGTAGTTGTGCATCAATGTTGTAGTCGAATACCGGTTTCACGGAAATGGATGCCGTACCGGCCAGCACCCCGTTCACGCGAATCATCGCGCACCGCTTGAACGTCGAGAAGTTGCCTTCCGGCGCCTGGAAGCTGGTCAGCGTCTGGAACGGGATGGCCTCGCCCACCACGCCGTCCAGCGTGGAGCCATCCACCGCGCCGTCGTAGATATAGACGGTATTCTCGCCGCCCATGAAATATTGGCCGTTCCACGTCTCGCCGCAGAGCGCCGGTACGCCGCGCCAGAACCCCCACGCCTCGGTTGAGGTCGTCTGGTTGTATTGGATATAGCTGGTGCTGCTGGGTTTCGGCGTAATGATCTGCAGGAACCCGTCGCCCGGGTACTCGGTCATTTGCCAGCCGTACAGGTCAAGGCTGGATTCCACGTCGGCGCGCAGGAAGCGGTTCACCTTGGCGCTGGGCGACTCCCGGTTGTTGTTGGCGACCGACCCCTGCAGCAAATCGCGCAAGCTGGTCACACCGTAGGTGGACAGGATATACATATCCGACCCATGATCGACCACAATGCGGCGACTGTTGGGCGTGGCGCCGATGAACCACGACCCCACACCAGCCCAGTCGGCGGCCTCGGGGTCGGCGCCGCGGTAGATCAGCACGTCGCCGCCACGGCTCACGCCGACCAGGTAATCGTCAATGCCGGCCCCGCCGTCCAGGGTCCACGACCATAGGCCCGTCAGGTAACCGCCATGCGGCATCTTGGCACCGAACGTAAACTTCGTGAACAGGCCGCCGGTCGCACTCGCCACCGGGGAGTACCAGGCGTCATCGCTATCCTTGAAGATGATCCACAGCCGCAGCTTGTGGGTCATCACAAACACCACGTCCTCGTAGGGGATTTCGACCGTGCCGGCGCCGATATCGTACTCCCAATTATCGGGCCTGGCCCAATCGTCGGCCTCCGTGTACTGGTAAACCCCGTTCGCCGCGTCGGCGTAGAACAGGAAGTGTTCTGACGCATCGTTTGTCCACTCGGTGAACACGCCATAGCCCGACGGGTCAGCCGTATCGCTGAACGCCACGATCAATTCGGGCGGGCTTGCACCCTCGGTAATCAGTTCGTCGTCATCCTCGGACAGCAGTTCGTCGTCGCCTTCGGACACCATTTCGTAGGCCACGGCACCGGTCGATATCGTGATATCGTAGATACCCGCCGGGGTCACAGCCCACAGCTTGTCCTTGGATGGATCCTCGCTCGCCGAGTCGTAGGCGATGATGGTGCGCACGTCGCCATCGAGCCCCTGCGCCCACTCCCGGTAGCCGCGGCGCAGGCGCAGGCCGTACTCCACTGGCATCAGGTTGAACGTATAGATGCAGTCCTGGGGCGGCATCATCATCATGCTGTCGAGCGCGTTCACACCGCCGACAGACGCCGGCAGGGATGCATACTTGATGGCTGGCGGTACCGGTTGGCCGTAGCGACTGGAGGGTTTACGGTTGGCGATCGACATTACGCACCGCCATAGCCCGAGTCAGGCACGTTGTACCAACCATTCAGGTACGGCGGCCAGCGCACGCCGCCCCCGGCGTTCAGCACCGGGGCGCCCTTGTCGCGGCCCACCCGGCCGCTGTAGATATTGTCGAAATCCATGCGCGCGGCATCCGACGGGAAGCCTTTGGCATCGAGCCACTTCACCTTCAGGAAATTGATGATAACGCGCGGCTCGTACAGCACGGTATCGGACCCCACGCTGACCTTGTCCGTGCGGGTGCCTGCCGGGCCTGCCTCCAGCACCCAGTTACGGCTGATATACTCAAACCGCACCAGGATGCCAATAGGCGGGGGCTGCGGGAACAGGTTGAACGTGCCGTCCATCAGCCGGAAGCTGGCATAGATCGTCTGCGATACCAGGTCGCGGCCGAGCAGGTACGACCAGATTTGTGGCGACAGCGGACCGCCGATGGGGACTGTGTTGGTCATGTCCCAACCGGTCTGGTCGATCATGTAAGAAAAGCCGGATGGCAGGTCGTACACACCGCTGTCACCGTCTTGCGTCGTGAACTCGTAAACTTCCCGCAACGCCTGCCAGCCGTTCATTTCAGCCAGTTCCTGCCCGGCCGCGTTCAACAATCCAGTCAACTGGACGAACTGCACGTCCGTGCTGGCGACCGGGTCGGTGTCGGGCGTCAGCCCGACCTCGATAGCCGTCTGGTTGATAATGTCAGTGGCAGTGGCGTAGCGGGCCATAGGTTACTCCGCAGCGGCGCGTGGGCGGCGCCTGGGCGCCTCGCTCTCGGCGCCCTTTTCCAAGGCTTCCAGCCGGGCCAGTAAACTTTCGTTTAGCGCGGTCTGTTCGGCCAGTTGCTTTTGGGTTTCAGCCAGCGCATTGGCCGCCGCCTGACCGCCAGCGGCGTCCAGGTAGGCTTTCGCTTTCTGTTGCAGCGCACGGATCCCCAT
>CAYTDW010000175.1:0-6179 GCA_964436585.1 uncultured Halioglobus sp.
CATTAAGAACAGATAAACTAGGCACACACTTAGCAATTTGGCATCAATCTTGTTTTGAAGAGATTGAGACCATTCAAAATTTACACCCCTCTCGATCGCCCCAGTCAATAGCTCAAGAACTTCTTTCAAAGTACTCTATTCCTCATGGAAGACAAACTAGTATCTTGAATCATTTCCCCCAAAAAAGTATTCTTCACCATTCAGAGAATCGCCGGATCCTCAAGTTGATGGTGCCGGCGCTGTTCGGTGTCTCCGTCAGCCAGATCAACCTGCTGCTCGATACCGTGCTGGCATCGTTCCTGCCCACCGGCAGTGTCTCCTGGTTGTACTACTCGGATCGGCTGACCGAGCTGCCCCTGGGGGTATTCGGTATCGCCATCGCCACGGTCATCCTGCCCAATCTGTCGGCCCATCGGGCGGCGGCGCGGGAGGACCAGTTCAGCCTGACCCTGGACTGGGGCATACGCTCGGTGCTGCTGATCGGGGTGCCGGCTACGATGGCCCTGATGGTGTTGGCCCAGCCCATACTCATCACCCTGTTCCAGTACGGGGAACTCACGCCGCGGGACGTGGCCATGTCGGCGCTGAGCCTGCAGGCCCTGAGCCTGGGCCTGGTGGCGTTCATGCTGATCAAGGTGCTGGCGCCCGCCTACTATGCCCGCAAGGACACCAGGACGCCGGTGAAAATCGGCATTATCGCCATGGTCGTCAATATGGTGCTCAACCTGCTGTTTGTGTTCCCGCTGATGCATTTCATGAACGCCGGGCATATGGGCCTGGCCCTTGCCACCTCGGTCGCCGCCTTCCTCAATGCGGGCCTGCTGTTGCGGGGCCTGTTGCGCGATGGGGTCTACCAGGTCCATCACGGCTGGGGCGGTTACAGTCTCCGGCTGGGCCTCGCCACCGCCGGCATGATCGCCACCCTGGTGTTGATGAACTACCCCAGCGCACAGTGGCTGGCCTGGGGCTGGTCCCGCCGGGCGCTGGAGATGGGCCTTCTCTGCGGCGCCGGCGCCGCGGTTTACCTGGGCATCCACATCCTGCTGGGTACGCGCCTGCGCCACCTGCGCACGCCCTCGGCCCTGTGATTGCCGGGGTATTTTTACCCCAGCGCGAGCGGCGCGGACATAGGCGAGTACCACCACATTCGTTATACTCCTGCGTTTGGCCTGACTGAGTACTTCCGAACCTGATGGAATTGATCCGCGGCCTGCACAATATGCGGCCCAGGCACCGCGGTTGCGTGCTTACCATCGGCGCCTTCGACGGCGTGCACCTGGGTCACCAGGCGGTGATCGCGCACCTGCTGGACAAGTCGCGGGAGCTCGGCGTTCCCTCGCTGGTGATTGTGTTCGAGCCGCTGCCGCGGGAGTATTTCTCCCCGCTGGAGGCGCCGGCGCGGATCATGAGCTTCAGGGAAAAGTTCTTCGCCATGCGCGACCTCGGCGTCGACAGGCTGTTGCGGGTGGAGTTCAAGGAGAGCTTGCGCGCGATGTCCGCCCAGCAGTTCCTGGACGATATTTTTGTCGCGGGACTGGGTGTGCGCTACGTGGTGCTGGGGGACGACTTCCGCTTCGGCAACGACCGTCAGGGAGACCTGGAATTTATCCGGCAACAGGGGCCGCGCCACGGCTATGAGGCCCGGCCGACGCCCACGTTTTCGATTGACGGGGAGCGGGTGAGCAGCACCCGTATCCGCGAGGCGCTGGAAGCCGCCGACTTCGCCTCGGCGCAGCGCCTGTTGGGCCGACCCTACAGCATCTCGGGCAAGGTGGTATACGGTCGCCAGCTGGGCCACAGCCTGGGTGCGCCCACCGCGAACCTGCAACTGGACCGCCTGCGGGCGCCGTTGGCGGGGGTGTACGTGGTGGAAGTCAGCGGTGCCGGCCTGGTCGGTGCCGCCGGCGTCGCCAACGTGGGTGTGCGCCCCACGGTGGATGACAGCATCCGGGCGAACCTTGAAGTGCATCTGCTGGACCGGGAAGTCGCCCTGTACGGCCAGCACATAGAGGTCACGTTCAGGCACCGCCTGCGCGCTGAACAGAAATTCGGCTCAGTGGATGAGCTTCGGAAAAACATTGCCAGGGACATAGGAAACGCGCGGGCCTGGCTGGGCCGGCAGTGACGTTTACTTACGATTGAACTATGAGTGATTACAAAGACACATTGAACCTGCCCCGCACGGACTTTCCGATGAAGGCCAGCCTGGCCCAGCGGGAACCCCAGCGACTGCAGCAGTGGCGCGCCATGGGGCTGTACGAGAAGATTCGCGCGGCCAGTGCCGGGCGCCCGAAATTCATCCTCCACGACGGCCCGCCCTACGCCAACGGCGAGCTGCACCTGGGCCACGCGGTCAACAAGATCCTCAAGGATATCATCGTCAAGTCCCGCACCCTGGCGGGTTTCGATGCGCCCTATGTGCCCGGCTGGGATTGCCACGGCCTGCCCATCGAGCTGAATGTCGAGAAAAAGGTCGGCAAGCCCGGGGCCAAGGTGAGCGCGGCGGAGTTTCGCCAGAAGTGCCGGGAATATGCCGCCCAGCAGGTGGACGCCCAGCGCACCGATTTCATCCGCATGGGCGTGCTGGGGGACTGGTTCAATCCCTATCTCACCATGGACTTCGCCTTTGAGGCGAACATCGTCCGTACCCTGGCCCGCATTGTTGAGAACGGCCACCTGCACAAGGGCTTCAAGCCGGTGCACTGGTGCACGGACTGCGGTTCCGCCCTGGCCGAGGCCGAGGTGGAGTACCAGGACAAGCAGTCCCCCGCAATCGACGTGGCCTTCGCGGCGCTGGATCCGGCGGCGTTCAACCGGGCCTGCGGCTCCAGCTACCCGGGCGGGATCGCGGTGCCCATCTGGACCACCACGCCCTGGACACTGCCTGCCAACATGGCCGTCTGCCTCAACCCGGCGCTGGACTACGTCCTGATCGAGGGGCAGGGCAGGGCGCTGCTGGTGGCCGAGGCGCTGGCGCAGGACTGTGTGCGGCGGTTTGCCCTGCCGCAGCTGGTGGTGCTCGGCCGCTGCAAGGGGGCTGCGCTGGAGCACCAGCTCCTGCAGCACTGTTTCCTGGCGCGCCAGGTCCCCGTCATCCTCGGCGACCACGTCACCACGGAAGCCGGTACCGGCGCTGTGCATACTGCCCCGGCCCACGGCCAGGACGACTTCATCGTGGGCCAGCACTACGGCCTGGAGGTTTACAACCCGGTGGCGGCCAACGGCGTTTACCTGCCGGACACCGAGTATTTTGCCGGCCAGCATGTGCTGAAGGCCAATGCGGCGATCATCGAGCTGCTGCAGGCGCGCGGCGTACTGCTGCATGCCGAGCAATACCAGCACTCCTATCCCCATTGCTGGCGTCACAAGACCCCGATCATTTTCCGGGCCACTCCCCAGTGGTTTGTCGGCATGCACCAGAACGGGCTGCTGGCACAGGCGCAGGCGGCAGTAGCACAGGTGGAGTGGCTGCCCGAGTGGGGCAGGGCGCGGATCGATGCGATGCTGGCCAACCGCCCCGACTGGTGCATTTCCCGCCAGCGCACCTGGGGCGTACCCATCGCCCTGTTCGTACACAAGGTCAGCGGCGAGTTGCACCCGCAGACCCTGGCCCTGATGGAGCAGGTGGCCCAGCGCATGGAGCAGCGCGGCATCGACGCCTGGTTCGAGCTGGATGCGGCCGAACTGCTGGGGGATGAGGCCCCTGACTATGACAAGGTCACCGATACCCTGGATGTGTGGTTTGACTCCGGTGTCACCCACGCCTGCGTGCTGCGCCGGCGCGAGGGCCTGCGGGCGCCGGCCGATATGTACCTGGAGGGCTCCGACCAGCACCGCGGCTGGTTCCAGTCCTCCCTGCTGACCGGCATCGGCAGCTACGGCGAGGCGCCCTACCGGGCGGTGCTCACCCACGGTTTTACGGTGGACAGCGATGGTCGCAAGATGTCCAAGTCCATCGGCAATGTGATTGCCCCGAATGCGGTCATGAACGACCTGGGCGCGGATATCCTGCGGTTGTGGGTGGCGGCGACGGACTACCGCGGCGAGCTGGTGGTCAGCGACGAGATCTTCAAGCGCACGGCGGATTCCTATCGGCGCATTCGCAACACCGCGCGTTTCCTGCTCTCCAACCTGGACGGTTTCGACCCCGCCACAGATGCCATGGCCTGCGCCGACATGTTGTCGCTGGATCGCTGGGCGCTGGACCGCGCGGCCACGCTGCAGCTGGAACTGGCGCAGGCCTACGACAGCTACCAGTTTCACCAGGTGTACCAGAAGCTGCACAACTTCTGCGCCATTGATCTCGGCGGCTTTTACCTGGATGTGATCAAGGACCGCCAGTACACCACCCGCGCCGACAGTGTTGCCCGCCGCTCCGCCCAGACCGCCATGTTCCACATTGGTGAAGCCCTCGCGCGCTGGGTGGCCCCCATCCTCAGCTTTACCGCCGAGGAAATCTGGGAGAACCTGCCGGGCGAACGCGCCGAGTCGGTGTTCCTGGCGCAGTGGTACCAGGGGCTGCAGGCAATGGCAGAGGGCGATGTCATGGGGCGCGATTACTGGCGCCAGCTGATTGCGGTGCGCGCGGCGGTGAACAGGGAAATGGAAGCGCGCCGCGGCGCAGGTGAGTTGCGCGGCTCCCTCGATGCGCGTGTCAGCCTCTACGTCGAGCCCGCCCTGCTGGCGCAATTGCAGTTGCTGGAGGATGAGCTGCGCTTCGTGTTGATCACCTCCGCCGCGACCCTTCATCCGCTGGCGGCGGCGCCGGCGGATGCCGCCGCTACGGAGCTGGCCGGCCTGCGCCTCGTGGTGACTGCTTCCGTCGACGCCAAATGCGAGCGCTGCTGGCACCGTCGCCCCGAGGTCGGCCAGCTGGCCGATCATCCCACCCTCTGCGGGCGCTGCGTGGAAAATGTCAGCGGCGCTGGCGAGCGGCGCCGCTATGCGTAACGGCGCTTACAGTCTCTACTGGTACGGCCTCGCCCTGCTGGTGGTCGCGCTGGACCAGTACACCAAGGGGCTGGCACAGAGCGCCCTGGAATACGGCCGGCCGCGGGAAGTGTTTTCCTGGTTCAACCTCACCCTGCAATACAACACCGGCGCCGCTTTCAGCTTCCTCAGTGATGCCGGCGGCTGGCAGCGCTATTTTTTCAGCGTGGTGGCGGTGGTCATCAGCGCCGTGCTGGTGGTCTGGTTGTTCCGCATGCCGCGGCAGCAGCGCCTGCTGGCACTGGCGCTGGCCCTCATCCTGGGCGGTGCCCTGGGCAACGTGTGGGACCGGCTGCTGCTCGGCCATGTGGTTGATTTTATTTCCGTGCACTACGGCGGACACTATTTTCCCGCCTTCAATATCGCCGATTCGGCGATCAGTGTCGGTGCGGCCCTGATGATCTTTGACAGCCTGTTTGGCCGCGAGGCCGCAGCACCGACGCAGCGGGGCCTCGATTCCAGATGACTGCTGGCAACCTGCCCGTCAGCGAGGGAACCCGGGTTTACCTCAATTTTTCGCTAGGCCTGGAGGACGGTTCCGAGGTGGATTCCAATTTCGGCGGCGAGCCCGTGGCTTTCGTGGTCGGCGACGGCAGCCTGTTGCCCGGCTTCGAGCGCCTGCTGTTCGGCATGTGCGCCGGCCAGCGCCGGCTGTTTACGGTGAGCCCGGAGGACGGCTTCGGCCAGCCCAATGACAACAACGTGCAGTACCTGCCGCGCTCCCGGTTTGCCGCTGACGGCGAGCTTGAAGTCGGCCTGGTCTTCTCCTTTGCCGATGCCGGTGGCGGCGAATTGCCCGGCCTGATCATCGGCCTCGATGAGGACGAGGTGACCGTCGACTTCAATCACCCCCTGGCAGGGCGTAATATCCTGTTTGATGTGCTGGTGCACCGGGTCGAACCCCTGGAGTTACACTGATGGACGTCCGCCTTGCCAACCCCCGGGGCTTCTGCGCCGGCGTCGATCGCGCTATCGACATCGTCAACCGCGCGCTGGAGGTGTTCGGCGCGCCGATCTATGTGCGGCACGAGGTGGTTCACAATAAATTCGTGGTCGAGGACCGGCGCGCCCGGGGCGCCCTGTTCGTCGATGAACTGGATGAGGTGCCCGACGGCTGCATCGTGATCTTCAGCGCCCACGGCGTGCCGCAGGCGGTACGCAGGGAGGCGGATCGCCGCGGTTTGAAAGTG
>CAYTDW010000176.1:0-6157 GCA_964436585.1 uncultured Halioglobus sp.
GTCAGCCCAGGGGTGCAGCGAATGCCGATTGAAATCCTGCCGCCAGGCCGACACAAACACCTCTCACAGTGATTTCGACAGGGTTGCCAGGTACCAGGCTATAAACTCCTGCAGCTCGTTTTCAAACGCCGGGTGGTAAGGCCCGGGTTCGAAGAAGCGCGAATTCACCCCCTGGCTGTTGCGGGTGATGATGTATTCATCCTCCAGCGTGGTTTGGTGCCACAGCCAGGTGAGCTTTTCCCGGTCGTAATCCACCCCCTCCACGGCATCGCCGCGCACAAACCACACCACTTCCATGTCGGTGCTGCCCACCTCGCGGGGAATAAAGCGGTAGAGCACGCAGTGGTCGGGATAGTTGAGCATGAACGTCAGGGGGCCGATCTGGAAATCCCCCACCCCGCCGTCATAGCCCTGGATCTGTCCCATCAGGGGCGCCACCGGCTGGCCGTCCTTGCTGCCGGTGAGAAAGCCGTCGTACAGCCCGTAGCGGCTGGTATACACGCAGCAGCCGAAGCCTTCGGCGTCACCGAACACGCGCTCATGGCGCGCGCCCATCCCGGCCACGCCGGTTACCGCCTCCGTCCTGGCCAGCATGGCCCGGTCCGCGGCGCTGTGGTCGGCCTCTTTCAGGGTGTGCATGCGCGAGTAGGCCCGATGTGAGGTGGCGCAGTGGTAACACTCAAGGTAGTTCTCGAGCACCAGTTTCCAGTTGGCGCTGATCCGGTAGGTGTGCTTGTGGGCAACCCTGGCATTGGCCAGGTCATAGGCGCCCAGCTGCCGGTTCAGGTTCTGCAGGGGCGCGAGCAAGTCATCTGCTTCAGGATTGCAGTTGATAAAGATCAGGCCCATGTAAACCACCACGCGCGCCTGCTTGAGCCCGTGCGCTGCCGTGTCGAAGCCCTCGAGCATGTGCATTTCCCGGGCGGCCTTGAGGCTGCCATCGGTACGGTAGACCCAGCCGTGGTAGGGGCACACGAAGGTTTTCCGGTTGCCGCTTGCGCCTTCGCAGACGCGGGCGCCGCGGTGGCGACAGATATTCATCAGGGCGCGGATGCCACCGTCATCATCGCGCACGATAATCAGGGAATCCTCGCCGATTTCCAGCAGCAGGTAATCGCCGGGACTGGCGACCTCCGACACGTGACCCGCATACAACCAACTGCGAAACACCAGTTCGGTCAGTTCCGTCTCATAGACCAGGGGGGAGCGGTAAAAATAGGCATCCAGCGCCCGGCCCGTTTGCGCCATTTCCGCACGCAGCGCCGCCGCCAGCTTCGAGCGGGAATCGTCGACCCTGCTCACCACCATGTTCATTGCTCTGCTCCACAAGCGAGCGGCTCTGCAGCCCTGTGTGCGGAGTATAGCAGATAACTGAATGTCTGTACAAGTTACTGTACGCCCATTTAATTTACTGGGTTATTGATCAGGTTACTGATTGATCATACAGCCCGCAGGTACCACTCGTAGTCAAGGTTGGAAATGCGGCTGTGAAAGGCCTCACATTCGGCCCGGCGCATGCTGTAAAACGCGCTGCAGTAGGCTGCGCCGATATAGTCCGGCAGCACCGTCGACTGCTTGAACGCCGCCAGCGCCTGCTCCCAGCGATTGGGCAGGCTAATCGCCTGCTCGCCCAGGTGGGTTCCCTCGGCGATCATGGGCCCGGGTTCGCAGCGCTGCACAATGCCGTAGTGGATGCCCGCCAGCACCGCGGCCGCCACCAGATAGGGGTTGGCATCAGCTCCCGCGACCCGGTGTTCGATACGGCGGTTCTGGTCGCCCGAGACCGGGATGCGCAGGCTCACGTCGCGGTGGTTGTAGCCCCAGCTGGGCGACAGGGGCACGTAGGTTCCAGGCACGAAGCGGCGGTAGGAGTTGGCGTTGGGGGCGAAAATCGCCATCGCATCACCCATGGTGGTCGCGAGCCCCCCGACGGCGTTGCGCATAAGCCCTGAAATCCCCGGCACCCCGGCAGCGGCCGGATCGGCAAAGACGTTCTCGCCCCGGGCATCGTACAGGCTGGCGTGAATATGCAGCCCGCTGCCGGCGCTGGCGGCAAACGGCTTGGCCATGAAAGTGGCCGATATTCCCAGGCTCAGGGCCACACCCTTGACGATGCGCTTGAGCAGCAGGGCATGGTCGCAGGCCAGCAGCGGGTCTTCCACGTGGCGGGTATTGATCTCCCACTGCCCGGGCGCAAACTCGGACAACATGGTCGTCATCGGCACCGACTGCTGTTCGCAGGCGATGCGCACGGCATCGAGGAAGGCGTCGTACTGCCACAGGTCTTCCGCCATGGCGAACTGGATGCCCTGCTGCTCCAGGCCCGTGCCGGGGATGCGCCCCAACAGGGGCCTGGGCACCGCGCCGTCGCCGGGGCTGACCAGGTAGAACTCGAGCTCGGTGGCAATGACGGGCTTGAGACCCAACTCGGCGAAGCGCGCCACTACGGCAGCCAGTACGTGGCGGGGATCCGTCCAGGCGGGCCGGCCGTCAACGCTGTAATGGGCGGCCAGCACCTGGCCGGTGGGAGAAGCCAGCCAGGGCACGGGGGCCAGGCTGCAACTTACCGGCAGGATCCTGTTGTCGGGCTCCCCCGCCACCAGGCGCGGATCAACCTCGTGGTTGTACTCGCCCATGGTGGTGACGAGGGACTGGGTGGCCGGGCATTTCAGCGCGCCTTCAAACAGCGCGCCGAACTCACTGCGGTGAATGCGCTTGCAGCGGAAAATTCCGTTGATGTCCGGCATCAGCACTTCCAGCATGGCTATACCGGGATATTTTTCCTGAAACTGCTCAAGTTCCGCCTGGTTACCTATCCCCATCGCTACCTCGCGCGCCCTTCGATAGACGGACACAAGATACCACATCGTCCATTCCCCAGTCGGATGGTCGCCGTGGGGACGGTAGATTCGGACCCACGCATACCAGGCATTTGCAATGGTCGATCAGGGGGGTTAGCAAAGGAATAAATATGGCTTTCATACCGGCAACGCTACTCGGGCGCTGACGAAAAAATCAACGAACACAATCCGCACGGAGTTTTTGGTAGAGACAGGCACCGCCCGCCTTGATGGCCGCATTGAGACGCTTCAACTGGTCGAGCGGCAGGCCAATGTCCTTGAACCCGATGTGGCGCACGCCGAGATCGAGTGCAGTCTGGAGATGTTGCGCCGCGTCAGTGACCGTGCGGTCATTGCGAGTGAGCATGAAGATGAAGCGAAGTCCCATCACAGTGTCCTCTCAGGTTTGTGCGCAGCTAAGGCGCTTTGCGTAGGCCAGCGCCGTCTCCAGGCTGGCATGATCGGCGATCCCCTGGCCCGCTATGTCGAACGCCGTGCCGTGATCCGGGCTGGTGCGCACGAACGGCAGTCCCAGCGTAATGTTCACTCCCTTTTCCAGGCCGAGATACTTCACCGGGATCAGACCCTGGTCGTGGTACTGGGCCACGACCACATCAAACCGGCCCTTGCGTGCTTGCATGAAAACCGTGTCGCCCGGGTAAGGACCGCTGACCTCGATGCCTTCTGCCCGGGCCGCCTCAATGGCCGGCCGGATGATCCTGATCTCCTCATCCCCGAACAGGCCACCTTCACCGGCATGGGGGTTGAGACCTGCCACAGCCACTCGTGGAGCCGCTATGCCCAGGGCCTTTCCGCCCTCGTGGGCAAGCCGGATAGCGGACATCTGGGCATCAAAATCGGCTTGTTCGATGGCTTTGCGCAGCGACGTGTGGACCGTGACGAGCACCGTACGAATGTCATCGTTGGCAAGCATCATCGCGACACGCCCGGCGCCGCCGTAGTCAGCCAGGATTTCGGTATGCCCCGGGTAGCGAATGCCGGCGAGGCCCATTGCCTCCTTGTTGATCGGCGCCGTGACGATGCCGCGCACTGCCCCCGACCTGGCTGCCGCGATCGCTGCAACGATGGTATCGAAGGCCGCCTGTCCGGAAATCGCACTGATCTGACCGATGGGTGGCGGTTCGATAATCCGGGTTGTCTCGATAACGTCGATTGCCCGCGGCTGTAACCGGGCCTGATAGGGCTCATCGATACGTCGTACTTCGATGTTCAGTCCGAGGCGGCGCACGATGTCCGCCATCACGACGTAGCTGCCAAACACGACGGCGTGTTCACTGCCGCCCGCAAGTGACTTGGCCACGATTTCCGGACCAATGCCGGAGGCGTCGCCCATCGTGATGGCAATAGGGGGGGGCATGTTCGTCATTGTTAATCTTCTCCCATAGGTTGGGCCGCGCCACGCAGCTTCGCGACAGCGCGCTTGAGAGTATCGTCGGTGCCAAAGCCGCCAGCCTTCATGGCAAGCAGGAAGTAGCAGCTCGCGAGCCGCTATCGATAGCGAGTACCGCTGCCGTCCGATCCGGCAACTTGTCGGGAAGCTGGCCCCTGCCAACCGACGCCGTCAGGCCGCCGGCGATGAAAGGCGCTGCGCCATCCGCCGCACTCGTGAGGTCATCGGCAAGGATCGCTATATCGGGTTGATGTCTGGTGTTCATGTATCAAGTATAGAAGTCTTCCGACACCATGAATATCGATGATTTTTGCGATCCATTGGTGATATTTTGTCACCCATGGATCGCTCTGACATATCTTCGCTCGACGAGCGCGGCGTGCAGGCGAATGCCGATCGGACACTCTTCGTGAATGATGGTCTGGATGTCCACATACATCTGCTTACGCCGGGCCTCGTCCCCCTCCCCCCGTGCAGCCAAAACCAAACGGTCAACCTTCTCGTTGTTCCAACCGGTCTCGCTCCAGGGGGCGCTGGATACGAAAAAGGAGCTCAGTAGCAGATCGAGGGAAGGCCTGGGATTGACGTTGCCGAAAGCGAGCGGGCGGCTGATGCCCTTGCGGAAGTCGATAGCCTCCCGGCGCAGATAGACCACCGGAAAATCATTCGGTGGTCGCATCATGGCAATGCGGCTACCGTGCGCAACACGGTTTCGAGGTGGCGGTCGTTCCCCTCGCCACCGAACCCGGCCAGCGTCCCATCACGGGGTGCCGGGGTGGGGGCCCTGCCGCAGAAATTTCGAATCAGGCTGTGCGATTGTTACGAAGCGCTTTCTTGTCCGTTTTCCCAACGCTGGTTTTGGGTATGGACTGGCGAATTTCCACACTTTTGGGGGTTTTCACGCCGCCCAATTTTGGCTTTATCCTATCGATAATTTGCTGCCCGGTCAGTTCGTGACCCTCGCGCAACACCACTACCGCGTGTATCGCCTCTCCCCACTTTTCATCAGGCAAACCGATAACCGCGCATTCCAGGACCTCCTCCAGGGCCAGAATCGGTTGTTCCACTTCGGCACAAAATACATTGAACCCGCCAGTAATAATCATGTCCTTCAAGCGATCGACGATATACAGGTATCCGTGCTCATCGAGCGATCCGACATCTCCGGTGTGGTGCCAGCCGAACTTCCGCATGGCGGCGGTGTCTTGTGGTTTCTTGTAATACCCAGGGGTTACAAGTGGCCCACGGCAGCATATTTCGCCGCGCACATTGGCCGGCATTTCGACACCATTTTCATCAAGTATTGCCACCAGTGTGGCCGACGTCACCTGGCCACAACTGCGGAGGCGCTCTGGATATTTACCCTCTACCGCTTCCGCCAGCACCTTTGGGCTGAGCCACGCGACGAGCATCGGAGATTCGGCCTGGCCGAAACACTGACACAGTACCGGCCCCAGCAGTTTGACGCCAACACGCAATTTTTCCGGTGATACTGGCGCGGCCGCGATCATGAGCTGTCGCAGGCTGGAGGTGTCGTATTTGCGCTTTGCCAGTTCGTCCAGCACCGCATAATACGCGGTAGGCGGCAGAAACAGGTGAGTGACCCGGTATTTCTCGATCGCCTCGAGCGTTGCTACCGGATCGAACTGCGGCAACACCACCGTAGTACCTCCCACTGCCGCGTAGATACTGATAATGACCCCGGCAGCATGTGTGATCGGGGCCACCGCCAGGTGAACCACCTGCTCTGTTTGTTCGCCAATATAGTAACGCAGACCCAACTCGATCATCGTACAGATGGACCGATTGCTGATCTCGACTCCCTTCGACGGGCCTGTAGTGCCCCCGGTTGGCCAGCGCGAAAATACCACTTCCGGGGCGCTGAAGGGATCCGACCAGTCGGGCA
>CAYTDW010000177.1:0-6111 GCA_964436585.1 uncultured Halioglobus sp.
GGGAGCTGCGCGACCGGGGTTTCCGCAACGTGGTGACCTACTCGCGCAAGGTGTTTATCCCGCTTACCCACCTGTGCCGCGATGTCTGCCATTACTGCACCTTTGCCCGAACGCCGAAAAAAATAGGCCAGCCGTACATGGGCGTCGAGGAGGTGCTGGAACTGTGCCACCAGGGCGCCCGGCTCGGGTGCCAGGAGGCGCTGTTTACCCTTGGGGAAAAGCCCGAGCTGCGTTACAGCGCCGCGCGCCGCGCGCTGGATGAACTGGGTTTTGCCGATACCCTGTCCTATGTGCGGCATGTGGCCTCCCGGGTGCTGGCCGAGACTGGCCTGCTGCCGCACATCAACGCCGGTTGCATGACCGCTGCAGAAATAGCCAGCCTGCGCACTGTCAGCGCCTCCATGGGTATCATGCTGTAGTCCGCTGCGCAGCGCTTGTGCCAGAAGGGGATGCCGCACTACGGCTCCCCGGACAAGGACCCGGCGCTGCGCCTGCAAACCCTGGACCTGGCGGGTCTGGCGGCAGTGCCTTTCACCTCCGGTATCCTCATCGGCATCGGTGAGACCCGCCGTGAGCGCATCGAGTCGCTGCTGGCACTGCGCGCGGCGCACGAGCGCCATGGCCACCTGCAGGAGGTAATCGTGCAGAACTTCCGGGCCAAGCCCGGCACCCGGATGGCGGCTGCCCCGGAGCCCGGCCTGGATGAGTTGTTGTGGACCATCGCGGTAGCGCGCCTGGTGTTTGGCCCGGGCATGAGTATCCAGGCCCCACCGAACCTCAGTCCCGGCGTGTTGCCGCAGCTGGTGGCGGCGGGCATCAATGACTGGGGCGGTGTATCGCCCCTTACCCCGGACCATGTGAACCCGGAAGCGCCATGGCCGCACCTCGACCACCTGGCCCGTGAAACCGCGGCGGCAGGCAAGTTCCTCGACCAGCGGCTCACGATCTATCCCCACTATGCCATGGCGGCGCAGCGCTGGGTGGATCCCGCGGTGCGGCCGGCGCTGCTGCGCCTGAGCGATGCCACGGGCTTTGCCCGGCGCGACAACTGGGTCCCGGGGGAGGAACAGCCCATCCCCGAGATAGAGGCGCAATTGCTGGCAGCGCGGCCCCGGGACGCCGCCGTGTCGGCGGATATTCGCGCCATCGTCGGGCGTTGTGCCGCCGCCGCTGAACTGGAGGAGGCTGAGGTCAGCCGCCTGTTCGAGGCCAGGGGTAATGACTTTTCCTGGCTGCTGCAGCGCGCCGACGAGTTGCGACAGCAGGTTAACGGCGACACTGTCAGCTATGTCGTCAACCGCAATATCAATTACACCAATGTCTGCTATTTCAAGTGCCAGTTCTGTGCCTTCTCCAAGGGCAAGCACAGCGAGGATCTGCGCGGCCGCCCCTACGATATCAGCGGCGAGGAAATCGCCGGGCGCTGCGTTGAAGCCTGGAGCCGTGGTGCCACCGAGGTCTGCATGCAGGGGGGAATTCACCCCGATTACACCGGGCAGACCTACCTCGATATCCTGCACACGGTGCGCGCCGCTACCCCGGACATGCATGTGCACGCCTTTTCGCCACTCGAAGTGTCCCAGGGGGCGGCGACCCTGGGCATCGGCATCGAGGACTTCCTGCGCCAGCTGAAGGCGGCGGGGCTCAACACCCTGCCAGGTACCGCGGCGGAAGTGTTGCACGACGAGGTGCGCGAGGTTCTGTGCCCGGACAAGCTCGATAGCGCCCGCTGGCTGGAAGTCATCGAGGCCGCCCACCGGGTGGGGCTGCCGACCACGGCCACCATCATGTACGGTCATATCGACCAGCCCCGCCATTGGGCTCGCCACCTGATGCATATCCGCCGCTTGCAGCAGCGCACCCGCGGCTTCACCGAATTCGTGCCATTGCCCTTCGTGCACATGGAGGCGCCGATGTACCTCAAGGGCAGGGCCAGGCGCGGCCCGACTTTCCGCGAGGCACTGTTGATGCACGCGGTGGCCCGGCTGGTGTTGCACGGCCTGATCGATAACATCCAGGCATCCTGGGTGAAAATGGGTGCCAACGGTGTGGCGGCCTGTCTCGGCGCCGGGGTCAACGACCTGGGCGGCACCCTGATGAACGAAAGCATCACCCGCGCCGCAGGTTCCGGCCACGGCCAGGAGTGGGCTCCCGCTTTCATGGAGCAGCAAATTCTCGCGGCCGGGCGACGGCCGCGTATGCGCAACACTCGCTATGGCGACGTCTCCGCCGAGAGGCGGCGCGCCGCGTTCGCGGCGCAAGCTCTGGCCCCGGTGGAGAATGCCAGTGCGGGCAAGCGGCAGCGCTCCAAACGCCTTGTGCCGGTGGCGGCCGTGCCGCTGGGGTTCGAGGCCGGCACGCCCGGACTTCGCGCCCGCAAGCCGCTCGAGCAGGATCGCATCCACCTGGTCTACGAACAGGTGATGCTGATGGCCGCCTGCAACTGAGGCGAGGGAGACGAGGCGGTGTCCAGGGCGGTGCAGCTGGAAGGGAGTTGGCTGGCGCGACTCGCCCCGGAATTCGAGCAGCCCTACATGGCCGCGTTGCGCGCATTTCTGCTGGCGCAGAAAAAGGCCGGAAAGCAGCTGTTTCCTCCGGGCGATGAGATTTTCAATGCATTCGCCCACACCCCGCTGGAGCAGGTCAAGGTCGTCATATTGGGACAGGATCCCTACCACGGCCCCGGGCAGGCCCACGGCCTGTGCTTCTCGGTAAAGCCCGGGGTCCAGGTTCCCCCCTCACTGCAGAATATCTTCAAGGAGATTCGGCACGAGCTGGGCCATCCCATTCCGCACCACGGGCATCTCACGGCCTGGGCCGACCAGGGTGTGCTCCTGCTCAACAGCGTGCTGTCGGTGGAGTGCGGCCGCGCCGCCTCGCACCAGGGCATGGGTTGGGAGACGTTCACCGACCGGGTCATTGACCTGGTCAACCGCGACTGCGAGGGAGTGGTCTTCATGCTCTGGGGCAGTTACGCCCAGCGCAAGGGCGCGATCATAGACCGGGAGCGCCACTGCGTCCTGAGCGCAGCCCATCCCTCGCCACTGAGCGCGCACCGGGGTTTTTTTGGCTGCGGCCATTTCATCGCCGCGAATGAGTATCTCGTCGCGCGGGGTAAGGAGCCTATTGACTGGCGCTTGCCCGGGTAGTGCGGTTGTGCCTATTTTTCAGGTACGGGATAAGGCACCGGCGCTGTACGCAGTAGCGGCCCATCGGTGGCGAACAGGTGCAGCCCCGCTTCGATGCCCTCCCTGGTAGACGTGACCAGCAGGAGCAGTTCCCCCTCTGCAGTGGCCACACAGTTGATCACATTACCCACCGCCTGGGTACTGTTGCCGCAGAAGAGGGGGTCGCCGGCGGCGACCTGCTGTGGCCCGGTGATATCCGCGAGCGCGATCCCGGCCTGGTACAGGCGGCGTTTGGGCCTCCCCTTGTAGTGCAGGCGGGCCACCACTTCCTGCCCCGTATAGCAGCCCTTGTTGAAACTGATATGGCCGGTGACATCGTAGTTGAGCATCTGCGGTACGAACTGGTCGCTGCTGCCCGCCTCGATGCGGGCGATCCCGCTGGCGATCTGCAGGGCTTGCCACTGTTGTTCCGCGCCTGCCTGTATGCGCTGTGCCAGCCTAAGCGCCAGTGCGGCAGCGCCTGGTTGCTCGAGATAGCATTCGAACTGACAGCCGTCCTTATCGAGCTGGACGATGCAAAAGCCCTGGCCGCGGCTGGCCCCGTACCGGGTTGACGGTATCGCGCCAAACAGTTCCTGCAGCGCGCCGGCAGCGTCCGCACCCCAGCATGCCACTACCTGCCAGTCCTCCCGCTGCGCCTGCAGCTGCGCCTTGGAAAACACGATATACCTGGCCAACACGGCCGCACTGTGCGCGCGGATGTCCCGGCGCATCCGCAGTATCAGGTGATCCTCCGCCAGGGCGCACAACAGGAAATCGCAGACCACCCTGCCCTGCGCGGTGCAGTAGCTGCCGGGCAGGGCCGCGCTGACGGACAGCATGCGCGTGTCGCAGGTGACCTGGCCCTGCAGGAAGCTACGGGCGTCGGGACCCTGGATATGGAGCAGGGCCTCGCGCTCCAGCGTGGTGTAGTAGCAGCTCAAGATATGTGGTCCCTGCGCGTGGGGGAAAGCAATCATAGGGGTTGGCGTCCCCGCTGTCAGCACTACAGGGCAACCGCGTGGGTAGCCGACCGCAATTGACGCTATACTGGCCGCCTTTGGTGAGGCGTGGGACCGCCATAATGAGCATGATACCCAGGGAGGAAATCAACCGTATGCGCTGGGCCAGCCGGCGCGGCATGCTGGAGCTCGACCTGGTGCTGGAGCCCTTCGTGGTCGAGCGCTATTGTGCACTCGATGAAGCCGACCGGCTGCGGTTCCAGCAACTGCTGCGCTGCGAGGACCAGGACCTGTTCGCCTGGTTCCTGCGGCGCGAACGACCCGACGACGAGGAGTTGCGCGCCATTGTCAGCAAGGTACTCGAATTCACCCTCGCTGCGCCTGGTGATCGGTGAGTCCCGGATCCACAGGGTACTGCATCGCCTGCTGTGCCTGCTGGTGGCCTGCAGCCTGTATCGCCTGTCGCTGCGGGGTTACCCGTGGCTGGCATTGATGTTGTTACCGCCCGTCGCCCTGTCCTGCTGGCGCCTGGCTCGCCAGCGCCATGCCGGGACCTGCATCAACTGGCAGCGGGGCGAGTGGACCCTGGAAAGACGCTCGAGCAGTCGCGGCATCAGCCTCAGGCGCGCCAGCACCTGCCTGCCCTGGGTCGTCTATCTGGCCTGGAACGAAGTGGCGAGCGCCCGGCGCGGATCAGTATTCCTGTGGCCCGATTGCGCGCCGCGGGAGCAGCTGCGAGGCCTGCGTGTCCGCCTCATCCTGGAGCGCTGAGTTGAACGGAGTGAGTATCGTGTCCACCGCCTCGCTCAGCAATCCCGGGTAGTTGAGGGTGTAGTGCAGGCCCCGGCTCTCCCTGCGGGAGATTGCGCAGCGGATCATCAGTTCCGCCACC
This sequence comes from uncultured Halioglobus sp., assembly GCA_964436585.1. GTDB lineage: Bacteria > Pseudomonadota > Gammaproteobacteria > Pseudomonadales > Halieaceae > JARRPM01. The sequence goes on from CAYTDW010000177.1 coordinate 5,022, forward strand.
ATCGCCAGATTGAGCAGTTCGAGCAGGTCGTTGCCTACCTTGAAGTTGCCGTAGTACTCGGCAATCTCGGCCTGTAACAGCTGCACCCGGTGCATGGCGCGCTGCAGGCGTTTGTCGGTGCGCACGATGCCCACGTAGTCCCACATGAATCGGCGCAACTCATCCCAGTTGTGGGAGATCACCACGTCTTCATCCGAGTCCGTCACCTGGCTTTCGTCCCAGGCCGGGGCGGGTGCCGGTGCGGCAACCCCCGCCAGGGTCGCCGCAATGTCATTGGCCGCGGATTCGGCATAGACGATACATTCCAGCAGGGAATTACTCGCCATCCGGTTGGCACCGTGCAGGCCAGTGCAGGAGGTCTCGCCGATGGCATAGAGGCCGGCGCGGTCGCTGCGGCCGCGGGTGTCGACAACTACCCCGCCGCAGGTGTAATGAGCGGCGGGCACCACGGGTATCGGTTCCCCGCAGATATCGATGCCGAACTCGGCACAGCGCGCCATGATGGTTGGAAAGTGGCTGTGCAGAAACTCGGCGCTCTTGTGGGAAATGTCCAGGAAGACACAGTCGGCACCCAGGCGCTTCATTTCATGGTCGATCGCCCGGGCCACGATATCCCTTGGCGCGAGTTCGCCCCGGGGGTCAAAGCGGTCCATGAAACGGGTCCCGTCCGGCAGCAACAGTCTGCCGCCCTCACCGCGGATGGCCTCCGTGATCAGGAAGGACTTCGCCCTCGGGTGGTACAGGCAGGTGGGATGAAACTGGTTGAATTCGAGGTTGGCCACCCTGCAACCGGCGCGCCAGGCCATGGCGATGCCGTCGCCGGTGGCGCCATCGGGATTGCTGGTATAGAGGTAGGCCTTGCTGGCGCCGCCGGTCGCCAGCACCACCGCCCGGGCCTGGAACAGCTCTACCCGGTCGTTGTCCCGGTCGAGGATATAGGCCCCCTGGCAACGGCCATCCTGCACCACCAGGTCAACCGCAACGCGCCGGGTAAACAATTCAATGTTGGGCGCCTGCCGCGCCTTCTCCGTCAAAACCTCGGAGATCGCACTGCCGGTGCGATCGGCGGCGTGGATAATCCGCCGGTGGC
>CAYTDW010000178.1:0-6103 GCA_964436585.1 uncultured Halioglobus sp.
TACACTCCGGGTAATTGCGCATTGCCAGGGCCACGCGCTCCCCGGGCCTGTGGGCGCGGGCCTGCAGCGCCGCGCCTATGGCATCTGCCTCATCCATCAGGTCATTGAAACTGAGGCGCTCACCCTCATAGACCAGGAACTCGCGGTCACCATGCTGGCGGGCCACCGCGAGGGCCACAGCCAGGTTGGCCGGCGCCTTCGCGTAGTAATGGCCCGACTCGTCACTTCCGGCCAGTTCAAAAGGCGCCCCCGGGGCGGTCAGTTGCGCCGTGACGGCGTCGAATTCCTGCTTGATTTCTGACATCAGCCTGCTCCAGTACGTGGTGTGAATGGCAGTGCAACGCTAACCGACTTTCGGGACCCGCCGATCGCGGGACTTTCCTTTATGTCACGGCGGAAATTGCCGCTTAACCCGGATTTTCGCAAGACGGCGATTGAAGCAAGATACACCGGGCTCAAAGCGGCGCCAATTTATTGAACCAGGGACTGGCCTGTTCCAGTTGCCCCGCGAGTTGGAACAACAAGCCCTCGTCGCCGAAGCGCCCCGCGAACATTACTCCCACGGGCAGGCCGTCGGGGGTCCAGTGCAGCGGCACGGACATCGCGGGCTGGCCGGTGGCGTTATAGAGCAGGGTAAAGGCCGAGATATTGATCGCCTCCTTCTCATAGGCGGCATTGTCCTGGTTCAGGCTCAGTTTGCCCAGTTTTACTGGCGGCGCGGCCAAGGTCGGCGACAACAGGATGTCGTAGTCCTGTTGCAGCAAGGCCATCTGTTGCGCGGCCCTCTCCACGCCATGCTCCGCCTGCGCCAACTGCTCCGCCGTATACGCCCGCGAGCTCTGGTAGCGCTGCCAGATAATGGGCTCCAGGTCGTTTTCAGTGACTTTCCTGCCCAACTGCTGTTCGCGATTCGCCACCCGCATGACCGTTCCCGTGCCCATGATAATGCGAGTGCTGGCAAAAAATTCCCGGGGGTCCACAGGCAGCTGTATCTCCTGCACACGGTGACCGAGATTTTCACAGAGCTTTGCGGCATCGACCGCCGCCCTGCTGCACTCGGGATCTACCGGGCTGTGGGTGAGCGGCGTGCTAATCAGGCCGATCCTGAGTGCTCGCGGGGTTCTGGCCACCGCTTCCAGGTAACTTCCCTGGGACAGTGGCGCAATCGTGGTTTGTCCGGGTTCTGGGCCGCCGCTGGCATCGAGTAGCGCGGCGCTGTCGCGAACGCTGCGGGAGACCGCATGGATAACACTCATTGTGGACGACAGGTCGATGGGGCCACTGGGTACCCGGCCGCGGCTGGGCTTCATGCCGAATAAGCCGCAGCAGGAGGCGGGTATCCGGATGGACCCACCACCATCGGTAGCATTGGCCAGGGGCAGAATGCCCGTGGCAACCGCCACCGCTGAACCTCCGGAAGAGCCTCCTGCGCTGCGGCTCAAGTCCCAGGGGTTGCGCGTATCTCCGAACAATATCGACTCGGTGGTACCAGTGCCGCCAAATTCGGGGCTGGCAGTTTTACCAAAAATCACCAGGCCGGCTCGCTGGTAGCGCTCCACCACGGTACTGCTGTAATCCATACGCGCGTCTTTAAAGAAGCGGGAACCGTTGGTCGTCACAGTTCCCTTCAGCGCCATGCCCAGATCCTTCAGCATGAAAGGCACACCCGTAAACGGGCCCTGCGGCAATCCCGCCTTTATAGCTGCCCTGGCATAATCGAAGAGCTCTTCGACCACGCAATTGACACTGGGATTGACGGCATTACTGCGGGCAATGGCGATTTCCAGAAGCTCCAGCGCTGAAACATCGCCTTTTTTTACTAGTTGCGCCAGACCCAACGCATCGTAAGTCCGGTATTCCTCAAACCCCATGCCGGTGCTCCCCGACAGCCCCAGTACGGGGGCTGTTCCGGCGACCGCTGCCAGAGTCATGGCGGTTTTGAGTACCTCGCGACGGCTTAATGGCTGTGTCATACCTGATCCGGTCTGAACATGGCATCATGGCCACCATCGACAAACAGCACCGAGCCGCAGATAAACCTGGCCTGGGGGCTCAGCAAAAAGCTGGTTGCCGCTGCCTGGTCTTCGGGCTTGCCCGGGAATCCCACGGGTATACTGGCCATGAACGCCTTGATATGGGGGCCGTAGACAGGATCGTTCTCAACCTTTTCCGTCATCGGTGTCTGGGTGTAGCCGGGGGCCACGGCGTTCATTCGCACACCAGCGGCGGCGTAGTCGGCGGCCTTGCTTCGCATCCAGCGCGCGACGGCTTTTTTAGTCCCGCTGTAGACCTCCTGCGCTGCTATGGTTTGGGAAAAGCTGGTCGCTTTTTCTTCGTCGCCGCTCAGCAATAAATCAACGAATTCAGGGCTGTTGTTCATCGGCGCGGAATTGGATGAGATCAATACAATGGCACCCCGTTTGGCTGCCACCAGGTCCTTGAGGCCCTCGACCAGCTCGACCGTGCCAAAATAGTTGACCTGGGTGATCAGCGGGTGATTCGGCACATTGGAACCCAGGCCCGCGCAGGTGACGAGTCCATCCAGACCGCCGGCGGCCGCTTGCCTGATCGCCTTAACCGCGGCTTGCCGCCCTTCGGCACTCGACAGATCGGCGATGATGTCGGCATCTTTTATGTCGACCACAATTACCTGATTGCCCTCTTCACGAAGACGTTGTTTGATAGCTGCGCCTATACCCGTAGCGCCGCCAGTCATTGCGTAGGTTCCCATTATTGTTCCCTCTCTTTATATCGCCAATTCACCGTCACCCGCCCGCACCAAAGCAAAGGCGATTACACTCGCTTAGCTCGCACACTAACCGGATAAGACACTCCCGGGTATGACCAAACCACCCGACCTCGTAGACATTTGAGTCCACCGAACTCTCATGCCGCTGAAATTACACTTCGAAGCTTTACTGCCGGACGTTAATAGCTACGCTTCGCGTGGCGGTTTTTCTTGGGGGTGTTTCCCCTCGCGATGCACCGCAGGCCTCCTGCAATTCCAGGAAAGATTCGTTCAAGCATTCAGTATAGAAGCCCGGGTCCGGCATGGCATTCCTGCAACTAATATAAGCCAGGGTAATGACCCCCTTGTTTTTCATCACCACGCTGTTGACAGTGTGAAACAGGCCCAGGCCCTGCGAAAGCGGCCCGATGCCGAATGAGTCAATGATCTGTGCCCCACACATGTAGAGTTGGTGGGGGGAGCCCGGTACGTTGGTGACCGTGGTATTCATTATCGGGTGCTTTTCCGGTATGCCAGCCAGTGCTGCAGCCTGTACCAGGAGGGTCTGAAGGCCAGGGGGCACGGTATCCATAAAGTCCAGTACCAGGTGCGCGCCCTGGGCCTTGAAATAGGCCTTAGAGGATTGTGTTTCCTCGTGGATGCGCTGCAGTCGGTCCAGCGGTTGCTCGACATCGGTACACAGGGCCACGGTCATCAGGCCCACCAGGTTGTCCCCATCGGCCCCGCGCTCGACTTCATCCCGCAAATCAACCGGGCAACCGGTGACCAGTGAGCGCGAGGGTAACTCGCCGGTGGCCTGCAGGTATTTGCGCAGGGCGCCCGACACGATCGCCAGCACGGCATCGTTTATGGTGGCACCCTGAACTGCATGCTTTATCTTGCGCACCGCCGGGAAATCGAATTTGGTGGCATCCACCACCCGGTGGGGACTGAGTTTGCCATTGAAGCGAGTCGAGGGAATTTCCGCCGGCTGGTGGAAATCGCCACGTTCCACGCCCACATTGACGCGTCTTCGGGAGGTGATTATCCCGCTCGCCAGGTGGAGTATCTGGGCCGGTTTGCGCAGGTTGTGCCAATAGGCCTTGCGCAGCAACTTGGCAGCACCGGGAGGCCGCTCAGGGTCCCATCTGGCAGGCGGTTTCGGCTTGGTCGGCGTCGGGCTGGTATCGTTGAATGCACCAAAAAACTGGACACCGGAGTGGCCGTCGATGGCACAGTGGTGGACCTTCGTGTACAGGGCAAAACTGCCCCTGGGTACCCCCTCGATATTGTTCAGGCCCTCTATGACATAGGCCTCCCACAGGGGCCGCCCGCGGTCCAACGGACGCGCGTGCAAACGGGCTACCTGAATGCACAACTGGCGCCAGTCGCCAGGTTTCGGCAGGGCGATGTGACGCACGTGAAATTCCAGATCGAAATGTTCATCATCGATCCAATAGGGTAAATCCAGCGCGAAGGGTACTTCGGCCAGTTTGCGGCGAAAGATCGGCGAGCGGTCCAGACGGCTTGCGAACATGGCCAGAATGTCCTTGAAGCGCACCGGGCCGCCACCGGTTTTGCCTCGAGCCCGTGTGGACTGGTCGTAGATTGTCACCCCGCCAATGTGCATGGGAAAGCCATCCAACTCGGTGTACAAGTACATGGCGTCCGGCCCGCTGAGTTGTTTCATGGCGTTTTCCAGTGATCGCATAAATAACGGGAAGGCCAAATCAGTGCCCGACCGGAAGATTTTAACGGTGCGACTAAATCATGCCTTTATAACGTCTGCTTTTGACCACGATCAAGGCATGAGGGGGCGGTTGGGATAGATGCTACTACGTCTGGTTGCGAGCGTGCAATTTCTTGAGCAAGGCGAGGTACTGTGGACTGAAATGTTTATTGGATAGGCGCATTTGGTCATAGTTGCGCAGGTGGTCACAACTTATTCTGACCGGGTGTCTTCAACTAACATTCAATCGTCCCCGTAAAGCCAGAAGCGATGACAACAAGAACTGGCCCGAAGGAGTAATAAGACAGTGAGAAAAAATCGCCCCAAACCCACTGGAAGCGCACTGCTGATGGCGGCGGCGCTTTGCCTCTTATCTCACCCGGCATGGTCGGCGCCAGATTACGCCATGCAGATGGATAAAGCCGCCACCTCCATGCTACTCGACATTGCCAAAGCTGGCGATCGTCTGGTGGCGGTCGGCGAACGCGGCCATATCCTTTACTCCGACGACAAGGGCGAATCCTGGGTGCAGGCCGCGGTGCCAACCTCGGTCATGTTGACCCGGGTATTTTTCGCGTCGCCCAAATTGGGCTGGGCCGTGGGCCACGACGGCAATGTGTTGTTCAGCCAGGACGGCGGTGTGAATTGGGAGGTGCAGCGCGACGGAATTACCGCCCAGGCCCAGGTCAACGAAGAGCGTGCCGGCAGGGCGAAAGAGCGGGTCGCAGCCTTGTATGAGCAGGTGAAAAACGCTCCCGAGGAAGATCAGGCAGCCCGGTCAGAGGCGCTTGAGGAGGCCGCTCGCGATCTGGACAAAGCCAGGAAGGCATTGGATGAACCGGTGTATGCCCCACCTCTGATGGATGTCTGGTTCTCCAGTGCCGAGCAGGGCTGGGCCTCCGGTGCCTACGGCACCCTGCTCCATACCCATAATGCCGGGCGCCACTGGGACGACTGGTCACACAAGGTGGACAACCCCGATGAAATGCACCTCAACGGCGTGAGGGGCGCCCCCGACGGCAGTCTTTACCTCGCCTCCGAGTGGGGGACGGTGTTTCGCTCCCTCAGTGACGGCGAGAGCTGGGAGCCGGTGGAAAGCGGTTACGACGGCAGTTTTTTCGGGGTTGTGGTGAACCCCCTCAGCGGCAGCGTGTTCGCCTATGGACTGCTGGGTAACGTGTATCGCTCCACTGATCGGGGTGAAACCTGGGAAAAACTTGAGGCCGGGGCCGGGGCCAGCCTGTTCGGCGGTGTTGCCACCGATGACGGCAGCGTGATTTTCGTTGGACAGGGCAGCACGGCAGTCCGCAGCCAGGATGACGGTGACACTTTCACCCCTCTGGCAAAACCGTCTCGCGCCGGTTTCCACGGCATCGTCCCCTTGGGGGATGGCCGCTACGTGGTTACAGGGGACGGGGGCAGCCGTGTGCTGGCCAACACTTCAGGGCAGTCCGCGACCAATGGGGAGACCCCACAATGAGCGACCAGAAACTCCACTACCTCGCGGTAGAAACCGCCCGTCTGCCCGAGCGGCTGATTTTCGGCGGCCGCCTGAGCATTATCATTTTATTTTCGCTGATTACAGTGTTCCTGGCTTTCCAGGCCTACCAGTTGAGACCGGAGGCAAGCTTCGCCAAGCTGATACC
>CAYTDW010000179.1:0-6047 GCA_964436585.1 uncultured Halioglobus sp.
GGTGATGAACGCCTCTATTGCCGACCTCGGGCAATGGGTATCCTCCAAAAACTTCAGCAGCTCAACGGGTTTGGCCGGCTTGGTGACAGACGTCCAGCGACCTATGCACGCCTCGCCAGTGATCGGGCTGATAGATGTTTGCCGGGTCTCCAGTTGCCAGGACTGGTAGCTCGCATGCGCGGAGTTATGATCGACCAGGCGAATGCGGAAGCAATCGTTGATCTGGATCACCTGGCGCGGAGCCCGACGGTCTGAACCGTGTTGAATATGCGGTGTTCGTGCGATTTAATTTCGAATGGCGGGTGTAGGAGAATATCCTCAAGCTCGGTCGTGGTAAAAATCTTGTCATATGGTTCGGCATGGTGGCGTACCCACTTCTCCACGGGTTTCCCGTTTTCATCCTTGCTTTGCGCCAGCACCTCGAATATCCAGCAGGTATACTCACAGCCACGGCTTAGGGTGAGCCCCAAAATACGCCGATCCCCGTATTGGGATGAGCCGCTCCGCGCCCGGCAAGTTTCGTTAAAGTAAATCAGCATGCGGCCTCCTGTCTGAATAGGGCGCCCCTTGCAGCCGGGTGAAAGGGCCGGCGGTGGCGGGGGCGCGGTGCAGTCGTGATCCCCGGTGAGGCGGGGGCCTGCGTGCCATGCGGTCGGTGGCCAAAGGTGTAGTAAGACCTTGCTTGCCCAACCGCTTTACCGTCCAAGCCCGACGGTTACTGCTTACGGTAAGTTAACGCCCGAGCAGAATGCGCCGGGGTGCCTAACATTCACATCGACATCGGCCAGGACTCTAACGCTGATCGAACCTTTCAAAAAGTTCGTTCCGCCGGCGTCCGCGCTGATTTCAATTCCGCCCCAAAATGCGAGAAGCAAGTGCTGCCAGTTTCCGAGCAGCATCGTTCCGCTTGGCATGTTGGCGGTACGGTAGGCAGGGATGCCACATATGCGACCGTCGCCCCATATGAAATTACCCTCTACGCCGGATGACTGCTTGGGTGTGGTTCTCAGAGCCTCGGCCATCGCGGGGGTCATCAGCCAAGCCAGGGTGTCGCCACGGTCGGCGTTGGCCTCTGCCAGGGCGGTTTCCATCTGGACAACTTCGGCATAGGTCGGATCGTCTGCGGCAAAGTCGATCGCACCAATTCCGCTGGCGTTCAAAACACCTAACGGTTGATTGCTCGCGCCGGAACCTTGCAGCGCCTTCAGGTCGATCTCGGTGGCGATCAAGTCGGCCAGATCACGCCGCACCAGTTGCTCGATGCCGGGCGAACTTTGGACCAACATTCGGTGCGAAAACGTCACGGCGCCGCCGACGGTTTTTGGCGACAAGCTCAATTGATCCAGCGTCAAATCGCTTTCAGTGATCGAATCCGATCCGTCGGCGCCGAACCAGTACGCGCTTGCGCCTCCCGTTTTTCGTGGGATCGCCACATCGCCGACCAGGCCGCGCAATACAGTCGGCCCGAGTTGCATTACCAGGGATGCGTTTCGCAGTACGTCAACGAAGCTTCCGGCTTGGTGATCGGTGGCGATCAAATTACCGCCGCTGCCGGCGGCCGTAACTGCCCGCTGCATGAGCATTTCATAGGGCATCACAATTCCAGAAGTGCGCTTGCCCAGCGTCCGGCACAGGTCTTGAGAAATTTCCATCTCAAGGCCGCACTCAGATAGCGCCCTGTGATCGGACAGGCCGCGCAGCACTCGCACAATGGAGTATTTCTCCAATGATCTGCCAAACTGGCTGGTGTCCGCAGGCATGCCGGCGAACCGGGCGCCTGCAAAGCCATCCTGCGAACGGGTGCGGGATGCTGCGTTGCGTTCGTCGATGGCCTTCAGTGCCTCGGCGTTGAAGTCCTTGACGCTGGTGCCGGCGGCAATGGATCGCATGCCGAGCTGCTCCAGGTCGTATTTTTCAGCCAGGGCGGTAATGGTAGAAATGCGCCTCGATTCCTCGAGATCGCGGGTGGTGGTGAAGTCTTGAGTTTCCATAATGTTTTTTCCCTTAAGGTTTCGGTAGAAGCCCGCATTGGTGTCGGCTGGTGCCGCGACGAGGCTTACTTCAAAAATACGACTCGCAAAGCGGTAAACGGGGATTCCGTCGATTTCGCCGCTCTCGATGCCGTCCGATATTTCATAGCCCACCGACAAACTGCGAACGATGCCCGCTTTAATATCCTCGGCCAGCTCTTTGGCGCGGGCAGTCTTGCCCAGGCGAATAGTTCCGCGCAGCTTGTCGCCGTCGATATGCACGTTTTCAAACAGGCCGATATTCAACTTGCTGGTGTCGTGGCTTTCGATTACAGGCAACGGGGCGCGGGATAGGTCCATGCGGGCCATTTCCATGATTTCCCAACCGTAGCTCCGCAAAACGGGCGCCTCGGTGGTTGCCACACAGGGGAATACATCGCCCTTGCCGGCCTTGCGGTCGAAGGTGAGTGTTCTAGTGATGAGTGTTTCAGTCATATTGCGCACTCAAAAAAATGAAAGTTACCCGGCAGCGAAAAACGCCGGAATTCATCCTGAAGTGCGCAGACTTCTCGCGGCACGGCGGCCGCTTTGGGATGCCAGGTTTTCGGCCTGGCGGGGTGTTACCCGATCCACACAGGGACCGGGCGCTGCCCAGCATCGTGCCTGGCAATTCAAATGTACACACAAAGTGCATACTGTTCAATGGCCTTTTGCCCGCAATTTCTGCTCGGCCACTCGCATCACTGCGCGCTTGAAGTCGCCCTCCGATCCGAACGGCCCGCTGATCTGCCACATGCCAGTTTCAACGATGTAGATTCCGCCATAGCGGGAGTGCTCGCAGTAGACGATGCCCACGGCCTCGTTATCGTGCCTGGCGTGCTCTACGCAGTATTCGCAGATCGTGCCGGGCTTGCGTACCAGGACTGTAATTTCATCGCTCATTGTTGTGCCTCCAGTTCGTCCAGGTATTGCCGTTTGTGAATGGCCAGCTTTTCCCGCTCAACGCAGGCGGGCAGGCGGTCGAGGATGGCGTCCAGGTCCTCGGCATAGGCCGGGGTCCGGCGGGTGTGCAGCACGGCCAGCATCATCAGGAGGAATTGCTTTTTGCCTTCCTCGCTCATCTCATCAATTCGCAGATTCATCACTATTGCCTCGCTTGGTGGGGTAGGTTTCTTCCAGGTGCTCCACCGCCTCGGCCATCTCCCGCAGCAGGCGGAACATGCCCGACTGGCCGCGCTCGGTCAGATCCTCGGTCCGGATCGCCGCCAGGAGCTCGATGGCTTCGGCGATATTGGCCAGGGTTTGGGCTGGTATGGGGTCAATCATGGTCATGGGGTCATCTCCTCGGGTGATGGGCGCAGGCCCAGAAATTGTTTTGCCACGTGCTCGGTGGGTGCCCCGGCCCAGCCGTTGGCCTCCAGGTACTCGGCCAGGCCCTCCACCAGGTCGGCGACAATGCCCGCGGGCAGAATGTCGGGCCGGGTCGGGCACCAGGTGCGCTCCACCAGCGCCGAGGCGCCTTGCATCTCCCGCCAGGTCAGGCGCAGGGTCAGGCCGCCGGGTATTTCGGCGGTCATGGTGTGAAAATCGTCATCGGTCATGGTTTCTTTCCTCGGTTATGCGCCAACGGTGCGCCAACGGTGCGCTAACGTAGCGTTGACGCGTTGACGCAATAAAATTGAGTGCGTGGAACCGCGCAGCCGCATTCAGTTGAACAGGCAAGGCTGTACAACTGACGCCGCCGCGCAAAAATCGTGTGGGGTCTGGGATTGGTATAACTTGTATTTTTAGTACATATAGTAAGTTTGGTAACACTGGTACAACTCAGTACTGGCGCGGGTTTCACGGCTCCACCCCCTCGGTTTTGGGTGTGTGGACCAATTCAGTTGTACCAGTTGTACCAATTTGAGACCCCACCCCCAAAATCTGATAAATCCGGCTGTTTCGCGGCCCCATGCTGTACTGCCAGCGGTGCCCCTGGAGCAGGTCGTTGCCGGTGTGCGCGTCCAGTACCTCGGTGATGTAGGCCCGGCTGAAGTGCGGGTGCCTGTAACCTTCCTCGATCAGCGCGCGGCGCTGGGTGATGCCGCGGCGGATCAGGGCCTGTATATGCATGATCGCTTCATGGTGGCGGGCCAGCGCATCCGCGGACTGTTTGCGCTCCCGGGCCCGTTCGAGCTCGCGATCCTCAACCACCTGGACGGAATCAAACATTTCCTGGTAGGGCACATCGAGGGTGTAGGTAAACCCCCGCTTGCGGTCGACATCGCCCCGGGCCTTGATGTTGCGAAATTCCACGGTGCGCGTGCCGGCATCCTCGCTCACCAGCTCGATGAGGTAGGCGCAATCGCAGTCCTGGATCACATCGGCGGTGCCGGCGTAAACCGACCCCCCGTTTTCGTCTTTGTGTTTGTTCGTATGTGCCAGTGAAATCAGACTGCCGCCGGCCGACACAAATTCCCGGGAGATGTTGCCCCAGGCGGTGCCCTCCCGCTTGCTCATCAGGTCGATGAATTTTTTCAGGGTATCCAAAATGACGATGCATGCTTGGGCCCTGCCATTGTCCACCCGGGCCTTGAGAAGCGGGCGCAGCATGTCGGCCTGAAAGCCATTGCGGCCGGGCACCAGCATTTTGAATCCGTACTTTTCCGCAAGGCGCTGCTTCTGCGCGATCCCGCGGCCATGGTCATCCGCGTTGATGTAAAACACCTGGCTGGCCTCGATCTCCCCCGCGGTGATCTGGCGGACGGTCTCGCGCAGGGTCAACAATGTTTTCCCTCGGTTGGTATCGCCATAAAAGGCTGTGCTCTGGCCCTTGACCGCAAGGCGGGCCATCACATATTTGTCTGCATCCATTTCGGCCTCCATCTGGTCCGCGGACTGGCTCAATACGAAGTCGTCGAAATCTCGATTTATCACCTGGTGATTTTTCCCCAGCCGCTGCGCGCCGCTGATCATCCGGTCGAGCTCGCCGGATTCGAAAAACTCATGGATACGCGCGGGGCCTCGGGCCTCCTCAAGTTGCGGGCGCAGGGTATGGAAGATCATCCGGATTGTGTCGGCATCCATCCCCCGCCGGGCCACCATGCTGGCAACCACGGCGCAGGCGTGCGGATGAAGCTCGCCGCCCTGGGACAGTTGACGGAACCAGTCGGCATATTGCCCGGGGGTCTTGGCCGCCTGGGGGCATTGCGGGGAGGGCGCCCTGTACCCCGCCAGCAGCTTATCGACCTCAAGGGCCTCCCCGTCGAATAGATAGGAATCAGCGCCCACCAGTGGCGTGTAGCAGGGTTGTTCCCCGCGGTAGACAGACTGATCGAACTTGAACCGATCCGGGCCCAGGGCGATTGTCAGGGCCTGCTCGAAAGCCGCCCCCAGGTGCTCCCCTTCATCCCGATTCACGGCCCGGGTCAGGTCCAGGACAATCCGAAAGCGCGGCTTGTCGGGGGTATGGCTCGCGGTGGTGTAGGCAAAGCCCCTGTAGCGGTGCAGGAGCGCGATTAGGTCGTGCCCTGCCTCTGCATCGACACAGCCGTCAATATCCAGTGGGAGCCACTGGCGGGGTTGTGGGTTGTGCTGGTTGCGGTAGCCGTTCTTGTCGGTTAATGGTCCGTTGACATCGAGGGCCGCGCAGATAAACGCCTGCCCCTTTTCTTTGCTGCGGTCCGCCAGTACCAGGTCGCGAAACTCCGCAAAGGTTTCGACCTCGCGCTGTGCTGGTCGGTTGTCCCGTTTATCTTTCCCGCGGGAAAATGTATAATTCATCTCGTCCCTCGCATGGACACGTCCTTAAGCCGCCAGCGCAAACTGGCGGTTTTTTTATGCAGCCCCTTTGATTTTCTGCGCGACGGATTGCCGCCAGTATTTGCGGCCATTGATTCGGACAGCCGGGGGGAGGATTCCCTTTTTTTCCCAGCGCCAGAGGGTGACGTCTGAAACGTTGCCCAGGTCTTCGCCCAGCTTGCGGGCGGGTATCAGGGGATCGGATTCAATTGTGTTTGACATTCCGGCACTCCGTGTTGGTAGGTGTCGGAACGATTATGTAGGGGTGTGTAGGGTGCTGGCTTCCTAGTTTTC
>CAYTDW010000180.1:0-6046 GCA_964436585.1 uncultured Halioglobus sp.
AGATCCTGTTCGCCAGTACGTGCCGCATCGACGGCCGCAAACCCGCTTTGTGACTTCCAAGGCGTTCGAGCAGGGCCTCAACCCGATCGTGGTAATCAACAAGATCGACCGTCCCGGGGCGCGCCCGGATTGGGTGGTGGACCAGGTATTCGACCTGTTCGACCGCCTGGGCGCCACCGAGCAGCAGCTGGACTTCCCGGTGATCTACACCTCGGCGATCCAGGGCATCGCCGGGCTCGAGCACGAGAAAATGGCGACCGACATGCAGCCCCTGTTCGAGACCGTGGTGGAAAAAGTGCCGGCGCCAAAGGTGAACTCCGACGGGCCCCTGCAGATGCAGATCAGTGCGCTGGACTACAGCAGTTATGTGGGCGTCATCGGCATCGGCCGCATCACCCGCGGCAAACTCGCCCCCAATACCCAGGTCATCGTGGTGGATCCGCAGGGCGCTACCCGCAAGGGGAGGGTGCTGCAGGTGATGGGTTACCTCGGGCTGGAACGGCTGGATATCGACTCCGCCGAGGCCGGCGACATCGTCTGCATCACCGGTATCGAGGGGCTGAACATCTCCGACACCCTGTGCGATCCAACGGCAGTGGAGGCCCTGCCGCCCCTGTCGGTGGACGAGCCCACGGTGAGCATGACCTTCCAGGTCAACGATTCGCCCTTCGCCGGTCGCGAGGGCAAGTATGTCACCTCGCGCAACATCAAGGAGCGGCTCGAGCGGGAGCTGATCCACAACGTGGCATTGCGGGTGGAGCCGGGTGACAGCCCCGACAAGTTCAAGGTTTCCGGTCGGGGCGAATTACACCTGTCGGTGCTGATCGAGAACATGCGGCGCGAGGGTTTCGAGCTGGGCGTATCCCGGCCGGAAGTCATCCAGAAGGAAATCGACGGCAAGATGCACGAGCCCTTCGAACAGCTGGTGATCGATTGCGAGGAGCAGCACCAGGGCGCGGTGATGGAAGAGCTGGGACTGCGCCGGGCAGAGCTGGAAAACATGGTTCCCGACGGCAAGGGCCGGATCCGGCTTGAATTCATGGTTCCCGCCAGGGGCCTGATCGGCTTTCGCTCCATGTTTCTCACCATGACTTCCGGCTCCGGCATCATGACCCACGTGTTCGACCATTACGGCCCGGTCAAGCATGCCGAAATCGCCGGGCGGGCCAACGGCGTACTGGTATCCATGGTGAAGGGCAAAACCCTGGGCTACTCGATATTCAACCTGCAGGACCGGGGACGTATGTTCATCCAGCCCAATGTGGACGTGTACGAGGGCCAGATCATCGGCCTGCACAGCCGCAGTAACGATCTTGCGGTCAATCCCACCAAGGGCAAGCAGCTCACCAACATCCGGGCATCCGGTACCGACGAGGCGCTGACCCTGACGCCGCCTGTACGCCACAGCCTGGAGCAGGCGCTGGAATTCATCGAGGAGGATGAGTTGGTGGAAGTCACGCCCCAGAGTATTCGCCTGCGCAAAAAACTGTTGCAGGAGCACGAGCGGCGCCGGGCCGATCGCGGCTAGGGTGAAGGCGCTGCTGCAGCGGGTAAGCCGCGCCAGCGTCACCGTGGCTGGTGAACTCGTCGGGGAAATCGGTGGCGGACTGCTGGTGTTTCTGGGCCTGGACCAGGGCGACGACCAGCCCGCCGCGGACCGGATGCTGGACCGGATGCTGGGCTATCGCCTGTTTGCCGACGGGGATGGTCGCATGAACCGGAGCGTCGCCGACCTCAACGGGGGTGTGCTGCTGGTATCCCAGTTCACGCTGTCGGCGGATACCGCCAGGGGCCTGCGGCCCAGCTTCTCCCGGGCGCTCGCGCCGGCACAGGCGGAGCCCCTGTACGATTATATGCTGCAGGGCCTGCGGCGACGGCATGCAGTGGTTGCCGCGGGCGTGTTCGGCGCGGATATGCAGGTCAGCCTCACTAATGACGGGCCCGTTACGATCCTGCTCGAATCAGGCTGAGCCCGCGTACACCATCTGCAGGTGCGGTATGCCGTCCTCGCTGGACACGGCGCCATCGGCGACAAACCCCAGGTCCGTGTAGAAATCCGCCAGGTAGGCCTGCGCGTTGATGCGGATGCCCTGGCCCGGCCAGCGGTCGAGGTTATGGCTGATGCCGCGGCGCACCAGTTCCCTGCCGAGCTGCCTGCCGCGCGCGTGTGCGCTGACCACGATGCGGCCCAGAGCGCTTTCCCGGTAGTGCGTCGCGGGCGCGAGGCAGCGCTGGTAGGCTACCAGTTTGTCCTCCTGCCAGCACAGCATATGTATGGCGTCCTGGTCGAGGTTATCGAGGTCGAGGTAGGCGCAGTTCTGCTCAACCGCAAACACCTCCTGCCGCAAGCGCAGCGCGGCATAGAGTCGGCAAGTATCCAGCCCGCTAAAGTCGCAGGTCTGCCACAGGTGGTCCATCGGATAGAGGGTCCTTCTGACAAAAGTCGGGCGAGCCGTTCTCCCCCGCCGGTTTAGTTGCTAATATAGGTGCGAAACAGCAGCGGGAAAAGACAATCACCCTCTCCCGAGCTGCAATAACGGGGTGCAATACCCGGTGTGCTGGCGGCGCCGGCGTATATCGGACAGGGGTTTGGTGATGTTGGCCGATGTGGAACTCGAGCAGGATTTTACAGTACTTACCCGGCAGTATCGCGAGCTGATCGACTCCCTGCTGGCAGTGGTCGGGATTCCGGGCACGCCGGTGGAAGTGGCGCCGATCGCCGAGGGCAATTTCCGCGGCTACGACGGCAACCAGTTCTATGTGGTACAGCGCGGGTCCATCGGCGCCTTCTACAAGGGCAAATCCGTTTTCTCCCTGGAGGAAGGCGATATTCTGCTGCCGGACGTCGCCGGCAGCAGTGACGTCGGGAGCGCGGTCCAGTACCGCAGCATCGCCGGTGCAAGGCTGCACAGCTACCCGGCCCTGGAGTTCATGCGCCGCGTGTTCAGTGAACCGACGGCCATCCGCCTGTGGAGCCGGGTGCTGGTGACCTATGCCGGACTGATGCTGCGTATCACCGCTGCCTGCGTGCCCGAAGAGGCGCCTGCTACCCCAGGCTACGAGGATTACGCACCGGGAGACATCATTATCCGCCAGGGCGACCGCGCGGATTACGTGTTCAATATGTCCAGCGGCGTGGCCGAGGTCCTGGTCGACGATGTTACCGTCGGGCGCATTGGCGAGGGCGAGATATTCGGCGCCATGGCGGCGCTCACCCACGCCGATCGCAGCGCCACCGTGCGCGCCAAGACCGCGTGCTCGGTGGTAAAGGTACCCAAGGAACAGTTTACCGAGCTCATCAAGAGTAACCCCGCCACCATCCATAGCCTGCTCATCGATATGGCTAACTCCATTGTCAATCTCAACGAGCAGCTGGTGGGTCTTCGCGGCAGCAACCCTGGCGTGACTTAAATCCGTGCTGGCGGCGCCAGCACTCCGACAACATTCTTTACCTCCGGGCAGCATCCCCCATTCAATTTCACCAGGACAGGCCAGTAGCTAATGTCTGAAGTTCTCCCAATTGATAGTGACGGCATCGAGCAGGTGTCGCTGAAGCAGTATGCGGAAAAGGCCTACCTGGACTATTCCATGTACGTCATCCTCGACCGCGCCCTGCCGCATGTAGGCGACGGTCTGAAGCCGGTGCAGCGCCGCATTATCTACGCCATGAGCGAGCTGGGCCTCAAGGCCAGCGCCAAGTACAAGAAGTCGGCGCGCACTGTCGGTGATGTCATCGGTAAATTCCATCCGCACGGCGACAGCGCTGCCTACGAGGCCATGGTGTTGATGGCGCAGGACTTCAGCTATCGCTATCCGCTGGTGGACGGGCAGGGCAACTGGGGTTCGCCGGACGACCCGAAATCGTTCGCGGCGATGCGTTACACCGAATCGCGCCTCACGGCTTACGCCGAGGTGCTGCTGGCGGAGCTGGGCCAGGGTACCGTCGACTGGGCTCCCAACTTCGATGGCACCATGGACGAGCCGCGGGTATTACCCGCCCAGGTGCCGAATGTGTTGCTCAACGGCACCACGGGCATTGCCGTGGGCATGGCAACCGACATTCCCCCGCACAACCTGCGGGAGGTAGTGGCCGCGGCGGTTCGTCTGCTGGAGGCGCCAAAGTCCACGGCGGCGGAGTTGTGCGAGCATGTGCGGGGGCCGGATTTTCCCACCGAGGCGGAAATCATCACGCCCCGGGAGGACATCGTGGCGATGTACGCCACTGGCCGTGGCAGCCTGCGCATGCGCGCGGTCTGGGAACGCGAGGGCGGCGATGTGGTGATCACTGCCCTCCCCTACCAGGTGTCGGGCTCGCGGGTGCTGGAGCAGATTGCCCAGCAGATGCAGGCGAAAAAACTGCCGATGGTAGCCGACCTGCGGGACGAGTCGGATCATGAGGATCCCACCCGCCTGGTCATTGTGCCCCGCTCGAATCGGATCGATGTCGATGGCCTGATGCAGCACCTCTTTGCAACCACCGACCTCGAGCGCAGTTACCGGATAAACCTGAACATGATCGGCATAGACGGTCGCCCAGGGGTAAAGTCGCTCGATCGCATCCTGCGTGAGTGGCTGTCGTTCCGCACCGAAACCGTGCGGCGCCGGCTCGAATATCGCCTCGAGCGGGTGTTGAATCGCCTGCATATTCTCGAAGGCTATCTCATCGCCTTCCTCAACATCGACGAGGTGATTCATATCATCCGCACCCAGGACAAGCCCAAGCCGGCCCTGATGCAACGGTTCGGCCTGAGTGATAACCAGGCCGAGGCGGTGCTGGAACTCAAGTTGCGCAACCTTGCCAGGCTCGAGGAGATCAGCATTCGGGGCGAGCAGGATGAGTTGGCGGCGGAGCGCGACGAACTGCAGAAGATTCTCGGCAGTGCCGCCCGCCTCAAGACCCTGATCAGGAATGAACTGCTGGCGGTAGCCGCAAAATACGGCGATGAGCGCCGTTCTCCCCTGGTGCTGCGGGAGGAAGCCAAAGCCTTCAGCGAGCTGGAGATGGTGGGTGCTGACCCGGTAACCGTGGTGATCTCGGAGAAAGGCTGGATTCGCGGTGCGAAGGGCCACGATATCGATCCCGCCGCCCTCAGCTACAAGTCCGGTGACAGCTTCAAGCTGGCGGTGCTCGGGCGCAGCAACCAGCCCGTGGTGATACTGGACTCCACCGGCAGGGCCTACACCGTGGCTTCCCACAATCTCCCCTCCGCCAGGGGTCAGGGCGAGCCGCTGACGGGGCGCATCAATCCCCCCTCCGGCGCCGGCTTCGAAGGCATGATGATGGGGGGCGAGGACCAGCTCTTCCTCCTGGCCAGTGACGCCGGCTACGGTTTTGTGGCCAGGCTGGGCGAATTGCAGACCAAGAATCGCGCGGGCAAGGCGGCCATCAGCCTGCCCGCGGGAGGGCGGGTACTGCAACCGGCGTCGATTGCGGCCATCGAGGGTGCCTGGGTGGCCGCCGCCAGTAACGAGGGGCGCCTGCTGGTGTTTCCACTGGCGGACCTGCCGCAACTGGCCCGGGGCAAGGGCAACAAGATCATCGCGATTCCCTCCGCCCGGGTGTTGAGCCGCGACGAGTTCGTGGTTGGGGTGCAGGTGATTACCGAGCAGGACAGCCTGGTGGTGGACGCTGGCAAGCGTCATATCAAGCTGAAATTCTCCGAGTTGGAGCACTACCGCGGCGAGCGCGGCCGGCGCGGCAACAAGCTGCCGCGGGGCTTCCAGAAAGTGGACTCTATTCGCGTGGAGCGTTGATCAGGCGCGGCCGGCCGGGTCCAGCAGGCGCCTGAGAATCAGGCGCAACTGGCGCTCCAGCAAGTCCTGGTAGGGTTCGGCAAATTCCTCCAGCATGGCGAAATCCATCACTTCGGTTGCCTGGTGTTGCAGCCGGCTGGCTACGTCAGGGTCTTCGCAAACGACCGGCGATAGCAGGATCCGCGGAGGCCGGTTGGCACAGATGGTCTCGAGCTCATCGAGGGTGTGCTGGATATACAGGCCGGGGTAAATGTCCCCCCGGTCCCCCGCGCCGAGCTCACTCTGCGAAATC
>CAYTDW010000181.1:0-6028 GCA_964436585.1 uncultured Halioglobus sp.
AGGAGATCCGCCAGGGTATCGCCTGCGTCAAGCACCAGAACATGGCCGGCTCCGACATGGGCGATGACCACAAGGAGTACTTTGCCGGTGAGGCGGCCCTCAAGGCCGGCGGTCAGGACAACACCATGAACCAGTTCGGCTGAGTCCAGTATAAGTCCCGGGCCCCTGTGCGGCCTGCAGTAAAGAGGGCGGGTTGATCCCCGCCCTTTTTTTGTCTTTATCCCTACCAAACACACCGTTCCAAATCAGAATGTTTGTGCTACATTTTCGCCTCGAACGTCCGGAATAAAATTTCCATACAGCGGGGGACGCTATGCGTTGGGACGATATAGACAAGCAGGTGTGTTCGGTGGCGCGGGCGCTGTCCATTGTCGGGGAGCGCTGGACCATGTTGATCATCCGCGATGCCTTCCTCGGCACCCGCCGCTTCGACCAGTTCCAGTCCAATCTCGGTATCACCCGGCACCGCCTGTCGGAGCGCCTGGGCAAGCTGGTGGAACAGGGCGTGCTGGTGAAAGTGCCGTACCACGACCGGCCGGTGCGCTATGAGTACCGCCTCACCCGCAAGGGACTGGGGCTGTACCCGGTGCTGATGAGCCTCGCCCGCTGGGGCGACGAGTGGATGGACAAGGGCGAGGGCGCACCGCTGGAATACGTGCACCAGAAGTGCGGCAAGCGCACCCGACCCATGCTCACCTGCAGCGAGTGCGGCGAGCCGTTGCGCCCGGAGGAAGTCAAACCCCGGCTCGGGCCGGCACTGCACAAGCTGGTGGCGGAGCTGGGGGAGGAGGGCGCCTCGCACCCGGATATCCCGCCCCTGCTGCGGCGTTCCATGTAGTGCCCGGGGTTGTTTTCAGATCCTGACTTATGGACCCATGTCAGGGGCGAAGTTAATGTAATAGTTACAATTTTCGCGGGTAGATGCCGCGCGCCAAGGGTATAGAATTCCTCTCAACTCATAACTACAACAAAGGTGTTTCCACATGCAAAACTTCAAGAAAACTCTTCTCGCTACCGCCGTTGTCGCCCTCGTTCCCGCACTGTCGGCTCCGCTGGCCATGGCGCAGAAGTCCGCCAGCGGCCTCGAAGAGGTCGTGGTCACCGGTACCCGCAAAGAGGGTATGTCGCCTACCGAGACCCTGGCGCCGATCGATGTTTTCAGCAGCGAGTCCCTGGCCCGGCAGGCATCGTTCAGCCTGACCGAATCCCTCACGGCGATTGCGCCGCAGCTGAATACACAGCGCTTCCCGATTGCGGACGGCACGGCGTTTATACGCCCGGTCACCCTGCGCAATCTGTCGCCGGACCACACCCTGGTGCTGGTGGACGGCGCCCGCCGCCACCGCTCGGCGCTGGTGAACCTGCAGCTCGCCCCGCTGGGCACGGTTAACCAGGGCTCCCAGGGTGTGGATTTCGCCACCTTCCCTTCCGCCGCCATCAAATCGGTGGAAGTACTGCGCGACGGCGCCTCGGCCCAATACGGTTCCGATGCCATCGCCGGAGTGGTCAACGTGATTCTCAAGGATGCGGACGAGGGCTTTACCATCTCCGGCCAGTATGGTGAATACGATGAGGGCGACGGCGAACGCAACACGGTCAGCGCCAACGGCGGCCTCAGCCTCGGCGGCAATGGCTTCCTCAACCTGACCGGCGAGTACGCCACCACCGATACCACCAGCCGGGGCCACCCGCGCTTTGACGCAGCGGATGTTGCCGATATCGTCGGCAAGAGCCTGGTGCCCTACAACGGCCTGGGCCAGCGCTGGGGCGACCCGGAACTCGATTCCTACACGGGCGTTTTCAACACAGGTTACAACCTCAGCGACAGCGTCGAGCTGTACGGCAACGGCAGCTACTATTACAACGAGACCAAGGGCGGCTTTTTCTATCGCACCCCGGTTTTACCAACGGCTGAAGACAATATCGCCATTCCTCCTCGGATCACTTTGATGACCGATGGCAATAAAGATGGCCTACCCGACAACGCCGAGCAGAGCCTGATCGACTCGATCGTAGGCCAGGGCCTCAATCCCGGCAATTACCTCACCGCGGACAGCGCCAGCCCCAGCGGCTTCGTGCTGCTCAACCCGATCCATACCCAGTTTCCCGGCGGTTACAGCCCGATCTTCGGCGCCGACCTGACCGACGTCTTCGCGGTGCTGGGCGCCAAGGGCGAACTCGGCAACAGCGACCTGAGCTGGGACCTGAAGGGCCGCTACGGCGAGAATGAAGTCAAATACAACCTCACCGGAAGCATCAACCCCAGCCTGGGTGACCTCAGCCCCACCAGTTTCGAGCCGGGCACCCTCACCCAGGAGGAGACCGGGGTCAACCTGGACCTGGTCAAGACCTTCGACAACAACCCCGCTAACCTGGGTTTTGGCGCCGAATGGCGGCGTGAGACCTACAAGATCGCCACGGGTGATGCGGCATCGATCGAAGTGGGGCCGACATACGCCCAGTTCGGTGTGGGCTCTGACGGCTTCCAGGGCTTTTTCCCGGATTCCGCCGGCAGTTGGGACAGCGACAGCTGGGCCACCTATGTAGACCTGGAAACCGAGATCACCGACAAATTGTCCGGCGCGGTCGCCGGGCGCTACGAGAACTTTGACGAGTACGGCACAAGCTTCGATTGGAAGCTATCGGCGCGCTATGACTTCACCGACAGCTTCGCCCTGCGGGCCACCGCCAACACCGGCTTCAGGGCGCCCACCCCCGGCCAGGTGAACACTCTCAACGTCACCACGACTGCGGACTCTACAGGCAACCTGATCCCCAGCGGTACCTACCCGGTGAACAACCCGGTCGCCCAGGTGCTGGGGGCGACCGACCTGGAAAACGAGGAGTCCAACGCCAATACCACGGGACTCATCTGGACCCCGCGTGAGTGGCTCAATATCACCGTGGACTACTACGATATCAGCATCGATAACCGCATGGCACTGTCGTCCAATACCATCAGTCAGCAGAATGTCGATGACCTGGAGGCCCAGGGCTATCCTGACGCCGAGTTGCTGTTGGGCTCGAACGCCAATTATTTCACCAACGGCTTTGATACCAATGTCACGGGTGTGGACCTCTCGGTCACCACCTTCCACAACATCGGCTCCGGTACCTTAACCACCGATATGCGCCATAACCACAACAAGCAGGAAATCTCCAACGTCAATGACAATGCCATCGGCGTGGACCGGGTGTACGACCTGGAAAACCAGGTGCCCGAGGATCGTTCCGTATTGAGCCTGACGTACGATGTCTCCGCTTTCAGTACGCTGCTGCGAGCCAATTACTACGGTAACTGGCAGACCACCCCCGGGCTGTTTGGTGATGGTACGGATTCCAATTCGAACACCTTCCATTACAACGATGCGGTGTTGGTCGACCTGGAAGCCAGCTACACTTTCGCGGAGCATTACACGGTAACCCTGGGCGGCCAGAACATCTTCGACGAATACCCGGATGACGAAGACGATGGCACCCTGGATTTCCTGGGGGCCAGCTACGCGATCACATCGCCCTTCGGTTTCAACGGGGCCTTCTGGTACGCGCGCCTGTCAGCCAGTTTCTGATCACTGCTCGCGCCCAAGGAAAAAAGGCTCGGCTAGCGCAGCGTATCCAACTGCTCACACAGGATCTGTGCCCCCTGCAGCACCCGGGCGGTGGGGCGCTCGAGCAGGTCCGGCGGGACGAAGAACAGGCCCTCGTTGCGCACTGCCGGCAGCTGCGGATAGCGGCGCCAGTCATCCAGCCACTGCGGCTGTGAGTCCTGCATTCCGCTGGCGACAATCGACTCGGGCCCCCGCGCCAGCACCGACTCGACGCTGATCCTGGGGGCGAGCGTGGTCACGTCGGCAAAAATGTTGCGCCCGCCACAGAGGGCGAGCACCTGGCTGATGATGTGATCGCCGTTGATCGTCTGCAGCGGGTCGTTCCAGATTTCGTAGAGCACCCTGATCGGCGCCCTGTGCGCGTAGCGCTCGCGCAGCGCGGCAAGCCCACTTTCCAGGTGCAGGGCTGCGGCCTCGCTGGCGTGCTCCGTGCCGGCCAGCCGCCCCAGCGCGCGAATATCCCGGGGAATATCCTCCAGGCGCCTGGGTTCGCTGACAAAAACGGGAATGCCCAGCACCTCGAGTTTCTCCAGGGTGCCGGCGCCGTTGCCCGAGCCCCACATCACTATCAGGTCGGGTTGGGCCCGGGCAATGGCTTCGAGGCTGTAGGCGTTGAAACTCCCCACGAGGGGAACGTCCAGGGCCTGCGGTGGAAAATCGCTGGCGCCGACCCGTCCCACCAGCGCGCCGCCGGCGCCGGCGCTGAACAGGTTTTCGACGCTGTGGGGCGCCAGGGCGACGATGCGGCGGGCGGGTGCCGCCAGGCTTACGCTGCGGCCGCTGAAATCCGTGGCGCTGACGGCCTGCCCGAGCGCCGCGAGCGGCTGCAGCACCAGTGCCAGCATGAGCAGGCCCGCCCGGCGGATACGACTCACCGGCTGATCACCAGGGGTTGGTCGCGCTCGGGGTGCTGCTGCACCAGGACGTCGATGGCGAAAATCTCGCGAAACAGTTGTGGCGTGAATACCGCCCGCGGCGAACCGCAGGCCGCGACACGACCCTGTTGCAGCACGGCAATACAGTCCGCCAGCCCCGCCACCAGGTTGAGGTCGTGGCTGGCCAGCACCACCGCGCAACCGCGCTCCGCCAGTGCGCGCACGGCGGCGAGCACCATTTGCTGGTGTGACAGGTCAAGGGCATTGGAGGGTTCATCCAGCAGCAACAGGGCGCCTGGCGCCGCGTCCCAGACCTGGCTGAGCACTCGCGCCAGCTGTACCCGCTGCTTTTCGCCGCCGGAAAGGTGGGTATACAGCCGCTCCCGCAGGCGCGCGGTATCGGTGGCGGCCAGCGCCTGCGCCACGATCCCGGCATCGGTCGATACCCCCGTGTCGTGCGGCATTCGCCCCATGGCCACCACTTCCTCGACCGTGTAGGGAAAGTTGAGCAGCGAGAGCTGCGGCAGGTAGGCCAGGCGCCGGGCCAACAGGCGTCGCGGCCATTCTCCGCGGGGTTTGCCAGCTAACAGCAGGCGGCCGGCGGCCAGGGGGATATCGCCGGCAATCAGGCGCAACAGGGAGGACTTGCCGGCGCCGTTGGGCCCGATCAACCCAAGAATGGCGGCGGGCTCGAGCGCCAGGCTGATCTCGCGCAGCAGTGGCGCGCCCCAGGGGGCGGCACTTGCCTGTTGCAGTTCCAGGGCCTTCACGCCTGCATGCCGTAGTGGTGGCGCTGCCGCAGCAGGGAAATGAAAAAGGGTACGCCGATGATCGCCGTGATGATCCCCACCGGTAACTCCGTGGGCGCGATGACGACGCGGGCAAGGGTGTCCGCCACCACCAGCAGGATCGCGCCGGCGAGGGCCGAGGCCGGCAGCAACACCCGGTGGTCGGGCCCCACCAGCATGCGCACGATATGGGGCACCACCAGCCCGACGAAGGCGATGGTGCCCACCAGCGCGACGGAGGTGCCGACACCGACTGCCACCCAGCCGACCAGTGCGATCTTGGCCCGGTCGACGTCGATACCGAGGTGGCGCGCCTCGGACTCGCCCAGCAGCAGCGCGTTCAGGGTAGCGGCGTAGCGGGGCAGGGCGAGCAGCAGGGCGGCGCCCACCAGAGCCGCCACTACCAGCCGTGGGTAGTTGGCCCCGTCCATCCCGCCCATTTTCCACAGGGAGATGCGCCGCAGCATGTCGTTGTCGGCATGGAATTCCAGCAGGCTGCCCACGGCGCCGGCCAGGGCGGTGATGGCGATGCCGGCCAGCAGCATGGTGGCGACCGTGGTGGCGCCGTCGCGCCGCGCGATGCGCGCCACCAGCAGCGTCGCGCCGAGGCCGCCCACGAAGGCCACGGCCGGCAGCAGCCACAGCGACAGCATGGCTCCCTTCAGCATCGCCGCCGGCCGCAGCAGCTCGCCACCCAGCACCATCGCGGAAACGGCAGCCAGTGCGGCGCCGGCCGAGACTCCGATCAGTCCGGGGT
>CAYTDW010000182.1:0-5995 GCA_964436585.1 uncultured Halioglobus sp.
TATCTTGAGGGGGTAGTGAGCTTTGCTTGTGCGGGTTCGAGTCCCGCCTTCGGCACCATTTGAACGATCCTAGGATGTCCTATAAGGTCCGAGGAATTACACTAAAGCCCTGTTATTGCAGGGCTTTTTTATGAAGAAGTGGTCTGATTTGATGTGAGGCTGTCCATTGGCAGCCGACGAAAACCGACCATGTGCGATCAATCAAACATGAATGTCTATCATCATCATATACACCACAGGCAAGGCCCTTGCCAGGCACATGGCCAGACCATCACGGAGGTTTTATTGCAACTTGATTTGGATGTGATTAAAGGCGTAGCTATTGAAAATGCTCCAAACCCCGTGCCAAGCTCCGTCACCCAGCGTCCCCCATTCCTGCCAGACAGCATAAAGCGTGGCTTATCAGAGAAACCCCAGGCATAAAAGTGAGAAATGGGTCGAGGGCAGGCTCTTGCATGCATTTTTCAAAAGGCCGAAACTGACACCAAATTCAGCAGGAAGAAACTCATGCAAAAACAACAAGTTCTGAATTTGTTGAACGCGCACAAAGCAACGCTCGCGGAACGCTTCGGCGTGACGAACCTGGCGTTGTTTGGCTCAACTGCTCATGGCACGGCCACCGCGGGCAGCGATGTGGATATTCTTGTGGCCTTTGACGGCGCAGCCACCTCGAAACGCTATTTTGGCGTCCAGTTCTATTTGGAAGATCTGTTGGGCTCCCCGGTCGATCTGGTAACAGACAAGGCGCTGCGCCCGGAATTGCGCCCGTATATTGAAAAAGAAGCGATCCATGTCTGATGTCGTCAACCCGCAGCGGGAATGGCGATTCTATATCCAGGACATGATCGGCTTTGCTGAAAAATGTCAGTCATACACCAGCGGCATGAACCAACCTTCATTCCTGGCCAGTGGTATAACTTTCGATGCAACCCTCCGCAACCTGGCGCTGATAGGGGAGGCGGCCAACCGTGTCCCAGATGATGTCCGTTCGGCACATCCGGAGATTCCCTGGCGCATGATTATTGCCACTCGCAACCGACTGATTCATGCCTATTTGGGAATCGACGACGACACCATATGGAGCATCATCCAGGATGACATTCCCCTGCTGGTTACCGGGCTCAAGAAGATCATCGAAAAAGGGTAGGCGGCCCATGAGATCAAATCCTGTCTTTAGGGGCCGACGGGCGGGTGGATTTCGAATTGCTCAGGAGGCGTAAGGTTCAAAAATGGCGCTATCAGTGGTGCGATAAATCGCAGTTGAACTGATAATTCACTTTAGGAAGCAAAAGGATGGGGCAGAATTTCAAGTCCCGCCTTCGCACCATCTTTTAGTATCTTGCCGTTGCCTGTAATGTCCGACTCATGAATTGTTTACTTCGCATTTCGGCTATTTCCGTCGCTCTGCTTGCGGTGATAGCGTGCAGTGAGGTCGACTTAAGCTGCATGCCTGACGGCGACGTGACACCCCTGTGCGGCGTACAAATGCCGGAAGATATTGAGGTGCTGCCAAACGGCGGTGGCCTGTTGATTGGCGAGTATGGCGATGGTGGGAAACTGCCCGGCGCGCTCACCTGGTTGCAGCCAGAAGCCGACAACGGGTTCACTCGTCTCGTGACCGGCAGCACTATCAGTCAGGGCGCCAACGAGCAGCTCTGGGGTGAGCCGGATTGCCCTGTTCCAGGCCAGCTGTCGCCGCACGGCATCCATGTTTCGCAGCGGGGAGATTCACTTCAATTGCTGGTTGTGAATCACGGTAGCCGCGAGCAAGTGTTGTTCTATGAACTGCAACTCTCTGCCGATGCCAGCGCAGCACCGACACTCGCCTGGCGTGGCTGCGTGACATTCCCCGCCAACGCAGTGCTCAACGATGTCGTCGCATTGCCGGATGGCGGCATTGCTGTGACGCATATGTATGATCGGGAAAACGAGACGCTGGCGCAGCTCAAGTCAGTCATCGGGCTCGGCGACGGTTATGTCTGGCGCTGGGCTCCAGGTTCGCCGCCATGGATCATGGCAAATACTGCCGCAGGCATGCCCAATGGCATTGAGATCGCCCACGATGGCAAGAGCATCTGGGTGAATAACTACAGCGAAGGCGAGCTGCGCCAATACGACATCGCGACGGAGCAGTTGCTGGCCACCATTGCCGTTCCCAATATCGACAATTCCGCGTGGCTGGAAGATGGGCGCCTGCTGCTTGCCTCCCATACCTCGCCACTGACGCTTTTACCCTGCTTCGGATTGACGCAGGGAAGCTGCGGGGCGCCTTATGAACTGGTGGCGGTGGATACCCTGTCGGGAGCTACGCAGGTCATCTATCGTGCGGGCAAAGGCGGACCCTTTGGTCCGGCGACCGTGGCTGTCGAATACCGGGGAAAATTGTACGCGGGGTCTTTTTCGGGTGATCGAATGGCTCTGATCGCACGCTGGAATATCGATCCCCCCTCCCTGCCTTAGGGCGGCCCTACCGATGCCAGCGAAATGCCTCTCGCGGGCGCAAAAACCATCCCTGATCCGGCCAGAAAATATACTGGAAATTCCCCCTTGCGACGGTTGACCCGGCTGGGGGGCCTACCTATAATGCACAGCCTCGAATTTGGGCCGGGACGACGAGATCGGCACATTGTGAAGCGCCAAAAGGGGCCTTCACGGCGAGGAAGATTTGATGCGGGGTGGAGCAGCCTGGTAGCTCGTCGGGCTCATAACCCGAAGGTCGTCGGTTCAAATCCGGCCCCCGCTACCAATTGATCACTGCCAGTTGTTTGCGCTGGTGGTGTGACCACGAAAAAGCCCCTTTTTAGGGGCTTTTTCGTACTTGGAGAATTGTTTTCGCCCATGGCGACCAAAGATCAGCAGATAACAGACCTGCTGGGCGCTACCGTAGATGCCCTCGGTTTCGAGCTGTGGGGTGTGGAGTACATGTCCCAGGGCCGGCACAGCATCCTGCGGGTCTATATCGATGCGGAAAACGGCATCACGGTAGATGACTGCGCCAGGGTCAGTGAGCAGGTGGGAAGCGTGCTCGACGTGGAGGACCCGATAAGCGGGGAGTACACGCTCGAAGTATCGTCCCCGGGCATGGATCGGCTGTTGTTCCGGCTGGACCAGTACCCCGCCTATGTGGGTGAGACAGTGGAACTGCGTTTGCGCGCTCCCTTTGAGGGACGGCGTAAATTCAAGGGTATTTTGACAGGCATAGAGGGCGAGGACGTGGTGATCCGGGTTGATGATCACGAATACCTCTTGCCCCACAGCGCCATAGACAAGGCGCGGATACAACCCCGCATTTGAGGCGGCAAGTGAACAGGCGAGGCTTGAGATGACAAAGGAAATTCTGTTGGTGGCTGAAGCCGTATCCAATGAGAAGGGGGTGTCAGAGGACATCATCTTCGAGGCGATAGAGCTGGCATTGGCAACGGCTACCAAGAAACGGTACGACGAGGACGCAGATATCCATGTCACCATCAATCGCAAAACCGGCGACTACGTGACCATTCGCCGCTGGCTGGTTGTACCGGATGATGAAATGGCACTGCTGGGCACCCAGTTGACCACCGAGGAAGCCATCGAGATGGACCCCAAGCTGAAACCGGGTGACATCCACGAAGAAACGATCGAAAACGTCGGCTTCGGCCGCATTGCCGCCCAGACCGCCAAGCAGGTAATCGTCCAGCGCGTGCGCGATGCCGAGCGCGCACAGGTAGTGGAACAGTACATGAGCAGGGTCGGCCACCTGGTGTCCGGCTCGGTGAAAAAAGTTACCCGCGACAACGTGATCGTCGATCTTGGCAATAACGCCGAAGGGCTGTTGCCGCGGGACCAACTGGTGGGGCGTGAGACATTTCGTGTCAACGACCGGGTGCGCGCGATCCTCAAGGAGATCAGTGAAGAGGGCCGTGGGCCCCAGTTGATCCTGAGCCGCTCCTGCCCGGAAATGCTGATCGAGCTTTTCAAGATCGAAGTGCCGGAGATCGCCGAGGAAGTCATCCAGATCCGCGCGGCTGCGCGCGACCCGGGTTCGCGGGCGAAAATCGCCGTGAAAACCAATGACCAGCGTATCGACCCGGTGGGCGCCTGCGTGGGTATGCGCGGCTCCCGCGTGCAGGCGGTTTCCAACGAGCTGGACAATGAGCGGGTCGACATCGTGCTGTGGGACGACAACCCCGCGCAACTGGTGATCAATGCGATGTCCCCGGCTGAGGTCGAGTCCATCGTGGTGGACGAGGACAGTGGCACCATGGACGTGGCCGTATCGGCAGACAACCTGGCCCAGGCCATCGGTCGCGGCGGCCAGAATGTGCGGCTGGCCAGCGAGCTCACCGGCTGGACCATCAATGTAATGAGCCTTGAAGAGGCCGCAGACAAGCACGAGGCTGAAGCCGGACAGGTAATCCAGCTGTTCGTCGAGCAGCTGGATATTGACGAGGAGGTGGCGGAGATACTGGTGGAGGAGGGTTTTACCACTCTTGAGGAAGTGGCCTACGTGCCACTGGAGGAAATGACTGCCATCGAGGGTTTTGATGCGGATATAGCCGCCGAACTCCGGGCAAGGGCAAAGGATGCGCTGCTCACCCAGGCGATCGCCTCCGAAGAACAGCTCGATGCGCGGGAACCCGCGGATGATCTGCTCGGTATGGAGGGCATGGATCGTCACCTGGCCTATATCCTCGCCAGCCGCGCGATCGTCACCATGGAAGACCTGGCAGAACAGGGGGTCGATGACCTCATGGATATTCCGGACATGACTGAAGAACGTGCGGGTGAATTGATTATGACCGCAAGAGCACCCTGGTTTGCCGAGGCGGAATAGCTCGCTGGTAATGCAAGCTTGAAGGCATATAGACCGGGTACCAAGGAGATTACTGAATGGCGCAGGTGACAGTACAGCAACTCGCAGAGGTGGTGGGCGCGTCCGTTGATCGTCTGTTGCTGCAGATGAAAGATGCGGGATTGCCACACTCCGCAGCGGGTGAGGCTGTATCCGATGAGGACAAGCAGACACTGCTGGCCTTCCTGAAGCGCAGCCACGGGGAATCGGAGGCCGCTCCCCGACGAATAACCCTGAAGCGCAAAACCATCAGCACGCTGCGTACCTCCAGCTCCCAGGGCAGGAAAACTGTCAACGTCGAGGTTCGCAAAAAGCGCACCTACGTCAAGCGCGACCCGGGTGACCTCGCCGCTGCTGCCGAGGGGCTGGAGCAGGAAGAATTGCAGGCCCAGGAGGCGGTGGAAGCCGGCGTTGCCGCCCCGGCCGAGTTGGAACAGCAGGCTGCGGCGGCAAAAGCCTCCGCGGCACTCCAGGCGCAAGACGATCAGGAGTTTGTCGAGGAAGACCTCTCCAACGTCGACCCGGAAATACTGCGCCAGCGAGCGGCGGAACGCCGCAGGCTCAGGGAAGCCGGGGAGGCAGCAGCCCGACAGGCCGCACTGGCCGCGCGCAGGGAAGAGGAGTTGCGCCGCAAGGAGGAAACCCAGGTCAAGCCCGGCGACACTGACGCCAAAGATGCCGTGAAGCGACCCAAGCGCCTGCATGAGGTGCGCACGCCCGCCCAGGAAGACGAGCTCAAGCGCAAGCAGCGCGGCAAGCTCGACCGTACCACGCCATTGGTTCGCGGCAAGAAGCGTGCCCACAACCTGTCCCTCTCGGACCTGGACGCGGCTGAGTCGGGCATTGCCCGTCGCCGCGGTGGCCGCAAGAAGATCAAGGCGTCCCACGCCGAACACTCCAGGCACGGATTCGAGATGCCCACTGAGAAGAAAGCTCATGAAGTAGAGCTGATGGATATGATCTCCGTCGGTTCACTGGCCCAACAAATGTCGGTCAAGGCGGGTGAGGTCATCAAGGAACTGATGAAGCTCGGCGTCATGGCCAATATCAACCAGATGATCGACCAGGATACCGCGATCCTCGTGGTTGAAGAGCTGGGGCACGTTCCCAAGCTGGTAAGCGCGGATGTACTGGAAGAAAAGCTCGAGGAAACCCTGTCACAGC